>CALDHQ010000119.1 GCA_937894055.1 uncultured Polymorphobacter sp. | reverse complement strand
GCGCTGTCGTGGCCGACGGTCAAGGCGTTCAACGAACTGGCCTACCACCTGCCTGCGACCGGCGAGCGGCTGGTCGACCTTGACCCCTATTTCTACCCGCTCGATTCCGTACTCGGCTGGAACCGCATCTACGGCGCCCGCGGGTTCGTGCAGTATCAGTGCGTGCTGCCACTGGCCGAAAGTCCGGCCGGGCTGCGGCGGCTGCTTGAAGCGATTGCGGCAGGCGGCGGCGCGTCGTTCCTCGCGGTGCTCAAGCGCATGGGGCCGGCGTCGTTCGGCATGCTGAGCTTCCCGATGGAGGGCTATACGCTGGCGATGGACTTTCCCGCGACACCCGCCAATCTGGCGCTGCTGGCGCGGCTCGACGCGATTACCGCCGAACATGGCGGGCGCGTCTATCTGACCAAGGATGCCTGCACGACACCGGCGGCGGTGGCGCGCGGCTATCCCAAGCTGGCGGCGTTCCGCGAGGTGCGGCGGCGCTACGGACTTGCCGGACGCATCGAATCGCTGCAATCGCGCCGCCTGGAGCTGTGATGACCGAAATCAAACACCCCGTGCTGATCATTGCCGCCGGCTCGGACATCGGGGCGGCGCTGGCGCAGGGCTACGGCGCGCGCGGCTGCGACCTGATCCTGACGGCGCGCGACCCGGCGACCTTGGCGACGCTGCGCAGCGATCTCGAACTGCGCCACCGCGTCGGGGTGAAGCTGGTGGCGTGCGATGTTGTGACGACCGATCCTGACGCGTTTTTCGACAGCCTCGGCGTCGTACTCGGCACGGTAGTGATGGTCGCCGGGCTGCTCGGCGAGCAATCGGCAGCCGCCGCCGACACCGCGCACGCCGACGCCATCATGGCGACCAACTACAACGGTCCGGCGCGGCTGTTGCTGGCGGCAGCGCGGCGGATGTCCGGTGGCAGCATCATCGGCATCAGCTCGGTGGCGGGCGACCGCGGGCGCGCGTCGAACTTCGTCTATGGCTCGGCGAAGGCCGGGTTCAGCGCCTTCCTGTCGGGGTTGCGCAACGCGCACTTCAAGGCCGGGCTGCACGTGCTGACCGTCAAGCCGGGGTTCGTCGCGACCAAGATGACCGCCGGCATGGACCTGCCGCCGCTGCTGACGGCGCAACCGCGCGACGTCGCCGAGGACATCATCAAGGCGCAGCTGCGCGGCCGCAATGTCATCTACACCAAGTCGCTGTGGTGGCTGATCATGACGATCATCCGCCATATCCCCGAGGCCATTTTCAAGCGGCTGTCGCTGTGAGCAAATCCGAGAAAATCGTCATCACCGGCGGCGCCGGGCTGGTCGGGCAGAACCTTGTCGCGCGGCTGAAAGACCGCGGCTACCGGCACATCACCGTCATCGACAAGGCGGCGACCAACGCCGGCATCCTGCGCGAACACCACCCCGATATCGAGGTCATCGTCGCCGACCTTGCCGCCGATGACGGCTGGCAAGGCGCACTCGCCGGCGCGTCGGCGCTGGTCCATGGGCATGCGCAAATCGGCGGGCTCGACCCGGCCGAATTTGTCCGCAACAACCAGACCGCGAGCGAGCGCGTCATGGCGGCGGCAGTCGCGCACGCGGTGCCATACATCGTCAATATCTCGTCGTCGGTGGTCAATTCGGCGGCGCGCGACGATTACACCGAAACCAAGAAGGTGCAGGAGGCAATCGTCGCCGCCACCGGCATCCCGCAGGTCATCCTGCGCCCGACCTTGATGTTCGGCTGGTTCGACCGCAAGCATGTCGGCTGGCTGGCGCGCTTCATGGAGCGCGTGCCGGTGTTCCCGGTGCCCGGCACAGGGCGCTTCCTGCGCCAGCCGCTGTATGCCGCCGACTTCTGCAACGTCATCGTCGCCGCCATCGAGCAGCGCATCACCGGCGCCTACAATATCACCGGGCAGGAACGCATCGACTATATCGACCTGGTGCGCGCGATGAAGCGCGCCACCGGCGCCAAGGCATTGATCGTGCGCATCCCCTACAGCCTGTTCGCGCTGCTGCTGCGGACCTACGCGCTGGTCGATAGCAACCCGCCGTTCACCGAAAAGCAGCTCGCCGCGCTGGTGACGCCCGACGTGTTCGAAGTCATCGACTGGCCGGGGATTTTCGGGGTCAAGGCGACGCCGCTACAGACCGCGCTCGACGAGACCTTCCGCCACCCGGTCTATTCGAAAATCGCGCTGCAGTTCTGAGCGTGTCGAAGCAGTTCGCCAGCTTCATCGTGACCGGCGGGATTGCCGCCGCGGTCAACCTCGCGTCGCGCTGGGGCTTCAACTGGTTCATGCGCTTCGAGTTCGCGGTGGCGCTCGGCTATCTGGCGGGGATGACGACGGCGTTCGTGCTGGCGCGGCGCTTCGTGTTCGACGGCAGCGGTGGCAGCTGGCTCGGCGAGTATTGGCGCTTTGCCATGGTCAATGTGATGAGCTTTTTGATCGTGCTCGGCGTGTCGGTCGGGCTGGCGGACTATGGGTTTCCGGCCATTGGCATGACCTGGCATGCGCATGACGTGGCGCACCTGATCGGCGTGCTTTCCCCCATTGTCCTGAGCTTTTACGCACACAAACACTTCTCTTTTGCCCGGCGAAACTGACTCGCTGCCGAGGGCAATCTGGTCAGTCTTTACGGGTGCAGCGATTGTGACGCGGGATCGGTGCCGGCCCGGATTTACGCGGCCGGCCTGACGTGCAATCTTCTACGCAGTAGCCGGTGAAAATGTCCGGCCTGTATTGGTCGCTCAAGGCGTACACATTTTAAAATTTGCGTATACCTCGTTCATATTGGAGGGCCAGATGATCCGTACCTTGACCGGCGGCATGCTTGCCGCGCTGCTGCTCGCGGGCAGCGTCCATGCCACACCCGCCGAGGAGGCCGCCAAGGCCGCCGCCATCGGGCTTGCCGGCAGCTGGCAGTTGGTGCGGTTCGAAAATACCGACCCACAGGGCAAGGTCGAAAAGCCGTTCGGCGAGCATCCGCGCGGGTTGTTTGTCTATGACAGCACCGGTCATCTCAGCATCAACATCGCGCGCAACCCGCCAACGCCGCCGTTCGCCAAAGGCGATGAAGACGGCACCGACGCCGAAGTCCACGCGGCGTATAATGGCTATGTCGCCTACTTCGGCACCTACCGCATCGACGCCGACGTGCGGCTCGCGCCCGGCAGCGAGGGCGTGCTGATCGCCCACGGCGACATGACCTGCGGCTACAGCCTGTTCGTGCGGGAGGGGCGGCTGGTGCACGACATGAACATCGGTGGCGCGCATGTGCTGCTGCGTTCCGACCGGCCGGTGCCGACCGGCCATGTGACGCTGGGCTTTCGCATGCAGCAGGGACCGCTCGGCCCGCCGCCGCCGGACATGCTGGGCATTCCGGATGCCATGTTCATGCTGGCCGACACGCTGCTGGTGTTCGATCACCGCCTGCGCCGGTTCGATGCCGACGGTGCGCTGGCAGGCGATGATCCAGGGCTTCGCCTTCCTCAGCCATCAGCTCGGCAGTTTTACGGGCGCCTATGGCGGCGGCGTGGACTTCGCTTTGGCAAGCGGCACGCTCACCTTCAATGATGGCGAGCAGACGAAGGACATCCTCGCCCAGATCGAGGAGACGCTGGCCTCCGCCGGAAGCGACAAGACCAAGATCCTGTCGGCCACCATCTATCTCTTCCCTGCTTTTATGAAGGAAGGCTGGGGTTTCAATGCCTTGCGTCCCATGCATGTTTCGGCCGCCATGTTCTGGATTCTGCTGGGAGCTACCGGGTGTATCTACAGCAGCCTTCAGGCAGTTACAGGAAAGCGTCAGAATACACTTATGTCCCGTATTCAATGGCTACTCTGGCTAATGGCCATTGCAGGCATATTTTATTCATACTTT
>CALDHQ010000118.1 GCA_937894055.1 uncultured Polymorphobacter sp. | reverse complement strand
ACCACGCGAGCCTGGGCGGGCTGAACGTGCTGGTGGTCTGGCTGCAGCAGCGCTTCGGCTGGCGCGCGGGCTGGGTGCAGATGGCGATCGACGCGGCCATCCTGCTGGCCGCGCTGACGGTGGTGGAACCGCAGCGCATCGGCCTGTCGATCGTCGGCGCGCTGGCGCTGAACGCGGCGCTGCTAGGTATTGTCGGAGGGCGGATATTCAGCCCCGCCAGCGCCGAGTCGACCGTGTAGCGATTGTCGTATTCGTAGACGAAATAGGCCTGCACCAGTGTGGCCTTGTCGACGCCGGCTTCCTCCATCACGGCCACGGCCGCCTCCGAGGCGATGACGGCAAACAGCTTCGAGAGCTGGTTCCGTTCGGCGTCGGTGGGCTCGGGGAGGGTGAAGGTCATGGGCGGCTTTTACCAATCTGCTGCGCCACGCTTCGCGGCCCGGCAATCTCATGTCAATCTCGACCTGTTAACCGTGATTGCGATCGCACGCTTTGCCAGCACATCGTTTGCATAAGCAGGGTGGAAACGGGGAAAACTGATGGCCGTCAAACGCATCCTGATCGCTGGCGGAGCTGGTTATATCGGCTCTCACGCTGCCAAGGCCGTGCGCCTGGCCGGTCACGAGCCGGTTGTCCTCGACGATCTCACCTCGGGACATGAGCATGCCGTGCGCTGGGGCCCGCTGGTCCGGGCCGATATCCGGAACCCGGAAGCCGTCCGCGCCGCCATCCGCGAATACAGGCCCGAAGCCGTCATGCAGTTCGCCGCCCGCATCGAGGTGGGCGAGGGCGAAAAGAACCCCGCTCATTTCTACGACAACAACGTCGCCGGCACGCTGAACCTCGTGCGGGTGATGCTGGAGGAGGGGGTGAAGAACCTCGTTTTCTCGTCCACCTGCGCGATCTACGGCGACCCGGAAAAACTGCCCCTCACCGAAGACCTGCCGAAACGTCCCGTCAGCGTCTATGGCCGCACCAAGCTCGAGGGCGAGGAAGCCGCGCGCGACCTGCACGGCAATCCGCTGATCGTCCGCACCGCCTGGGTCTATGCCGCCAAGGGTGCGAACTTCGTCGCCACCATGCTGCGGCTGATGCGCGAACGCAGTGAACTCGGCGTCGTCGCCGACCAGATCGGCACGCCGACGCACGTGCCGACGCTGGCGCGCACCATCTGGACGCTGGCGCAAGGCGGCCACACCGGCACCTTCCACGCCACCGATGCCGGCGTCGCATCATGGTATGACTTCGCCGTCGCCATCCACGAGGAAGCGCTGGCGCTCGGCCTGCTGACCACGCCGGTCACCGTCAAGCCGATCCGCACTTCGGACTATCCGACCCCTGCCCGCCGTCCCGCTTATTCGGTGCTCGACAAGACCTCGACTTGGGCGCTGACCGGAATTCCCAACCATTGGCGCGTCGAACTGCGCGCCTGCCTGCAGGAACTTGCCCGTGGCTAATCTGCTCGTGACCGGCGGCGCCGGCTTTATCGGCGCCAACTTCGTCCACTACTGGCGCGCCCGCCACCCCGGCGACAGCATCACCGTGCTCGATGCGCTGACCTATGCCGGCAACCGCGCGAACCTCGCGGGCGCCAACGCCGTCGGCTTTGTCGAAGCCGATATCCGCGACCAGGGCACCATCGAAACACTGCTGCGCGAGCAAAACATCGACACGCTGGTGCACTTTGCCGCCGAAAGCCATGTCGACCGCTCGATCCACGGCCCCGATGCGTTCATCGACACCAACGTGCTCGGCACACACAGCCTGCTCAAGGCGGCGCGCGCCGTCTGGCTCGGCGACAGCCGCAAGCCGCACCGCTTCCACCATGTCTCGACCGACGAAGTCTATGGCAGCCTCGGCGCCGATGATCCCGCGTTCAGCGAAACCACGCCTTATGCCCCCAACTCCCCCTATTCGGCATCAAAAGCCGCGTCGGATCATCTGGTGCGCGCCTATCACCACACCTATGGGCTCGACGTCACGACGTCGAACTGCTCGAACAACTACGGGCCCTACCAGTTCCCCGAAAAGCTGATCCCGCTGTTCCTGATCAACGCCTTGCACGGCCGGGTGCTGCCAATCTACGGCGACGGCATGAACGTCCGCGACTGGCTGCATGTCGAAGACCATTGCCGCGGCATCGAGCTGGTCATTCAAAAGGGCCGCGTCGGTGAAACCTATTGCATCGGCGGCGGCGAGGAACTCGCCAACCTGACCGTCATCGATACGCTGTGCGCGGCGGTCGATGCGGCGTTTGCCAATGATGCGTCGCTCAAGACGCGCTATCCGAACGCGCCGGCGGCCCAAGGCAAGCCCACCGATAGCCTCAAGACCTGGGTCAAGGACCGCCCCGGCCACGACCGCCGCTACGCCATCGACGAGCGCAAGATCCGCGACGAACTCGGCTACACGCCGGCGCGCGACTTCGCCACCGGCTTTGCTGCGACCTTGCGCTGGTACATCGACAACGAGCCGTGGTGGCAGGCCATTCTCGATGGCAGCTACCGCGACTGGGTGGCGACCAACTACGGCGACCGCAAGGGATGAGCCAAACCGCCCCGCGCTGGCGCCCGGCCTCGACGCTACGCCAGTTCCTCGCGACCGAGGCGGCGGGCGGCTATATCCTGATGGCGGCAGCCGCGGCTGCGCTCATCGTCGCCAACTCGCCGCTAGCGGGGTTCTACGCGCACACGCTGCACATCGAATTCGCCGGCCACAGCCTGTTGCACTGGATCAACGACGGGCTGATGGCGGTGTTCTTCCTGCTCATCGGGCTCGAGGTCAAACGCGAGCTGGTCGACGGCGAACTGTCGACCAATGCCCGGCGCATCCTGCCGGGCGCCGCAGCATTTGCCGGCATGGCGGTGCCGGCGCTGATCTATCTGGCGTTCAACTATCAGGACCCGACGCACCGCGACGGCTGGGCGATTCCGGCGGCGACCGACATTGCGTTTGCGCTCGGCGTGCTGGCGCTGCTCGGCAGCCGCGTGCCCGGCTCGCTCAAGATTTTGCTCACCGCGATTGCCATCATCGATGACCTTGGCGCGATCATCATCATTGCCGTCGCCTATACCGCGAAGCTCGACTTCCTCGATCTCGGGCTCGCCGGCGCCGGTTTGCTGGTGCTGGTTGGGCTCAACCGCTTCAAGGTAACGGCGCTCACGCCCTATCTGATCATCGGCGTGTTCATCTGGTACGAAACCTTGCTGTCGGGCGTCCATGCAACGCTGGCCGGCGTCGCGGTGGCTCTGACCATCCCGTTGCGTACCGGCGCCCACGACGACAACGAACATTCCCCGCTGCACAAGCTCGAACACGCACTGGCGCCAATCGTCGCGTTCGTCATCGTGCCGATCTTCGGGTTCGCCAATGCCGGCGTGTCGCTGCTCGATATTGCCCCCGGCACCGCGCTGGGCGGCGTGCCGGTCGGCGTCGCGCTCGGGCTGTTCATCGGCAAGCAGATCGGGGTGTTTGCCGCCTCGATGCTGGCGATGATGGCCTCGATGAGGTCGCCTTCGTGGGGTTCGAGCTGGTTCGATACCAGCGAGGCGCCGATGCTGAGCATGATTTCGCAGGACCGCTCCACGGCCTGCACGAGATCCATCTGCCCGTCAGCGATGAGGGCGTCGGTTCGGAGGCGTAGCTCTTTGCGGGCGGCCGTCGAATCGGTCGGCAGGCTTGTCGTCGGCAGCGTCGCCGCGAGCGCCATTTCCGCCTTCATGGCCGTGCCTCTGCAGGTACGCCACGATGTTCTCCCAGGCCTTCGGCATCGCTTCCTGGTCGATCAGCTTCGGCAGGTCCCGGCACCAGCGCGTCGTCGATTCCAGCTCCACGGCGTCCGCTTCCATCTGGCAGATCGGAAGAGCGTCGTGTAGGGAA
>CALDHQ010000117.1 GCA_937894055.1 uncultured Polymorphobacter sp. | reverse complement strand
CTCGGCATCGGTCAGGCCGTGCGCCGCGCGGTAGCCGGCGACCAGTGCGGCGGCGCGTTCGGGGAAGTAGGTCGCGCCGTCGCTGCTGAAGCACCAGGCGGTGTGCATGACCGCCAAGTCATAGGCGCGGATGTCGGTGGCGGCGAAATAGAAATCGATCAGCGCGCTGACCTTGCCGGCGTTGAACATCAGATTGTCGGGGAACAGGTCGGCGTGGATCGCCGAGGTCGCCAGCCCCTTGGGCCAATGCGCATCGAGGAACGCCAGTTCGTCGGCGATTTGCTTGGCCAAGCCTTCAGGCAGTTCATCGGCGCGCGCCGCACAGGCGTCTGCCAGGTCATGCCAGCCGGGCAGTGCCAGATCATTGATGCGGTGGCCCTTGAAGTCGGCGAGCGCGACATGCATCGCGCCGAGCGCTGCGCCGGCGGCGCGACATTCGGCCGGGCTGGGTTCGTTGACCGACACGCCGCGCAGGAACTCGATCAGGCAGGCCGGGCGGCCGGCGAGCATCTGCAGCGCGACGCCTTTGCGGTCGGTCAGCGGCCGCGGCACTGGCAGGCCCTTGTCGGCAAGGTGCGTCATCAGGCTGAGGAAATACGGCAGCTCGTTCAAGTCGACGCGGTGTTCGTAGAGCGTCAGGAAATAGCGGCCGTGCGTGGTTTCGACGAAATAGTTCGAATTCTGCACGCCTTCGGCAATGCCCTTGAAGGTGACGGCTTCGCCAAGGTCATAGCGCGACAGGAATTCGGCGAGCGCATCGGCGCTGACCTGCGTGTAGACCGCCATCAGACCGTCAGTGCGCGCGGCAGCTTGAACACCACGTCTTCGACCGCCGAGGCGACTTCCTCGATTTCGAGGCGGTAGCGGGTGCCGAGCAGCGCCAGCAGTTCCTGCACAAGCACTTCGGGCGCCGAGGCCCCGGCGGTGATGCCGACGCTGTGGACGCCTTCGAACCACGCCCAGTCGAGCACATCGGCGCGTGCGATCAGGTGCGCGGCGACGCCGTCGCGCTCGGCGACTTCGCGCAGCCGCAGCGAGTTCGACGAGTTGGTGGCACCGATGACCAGCATCAGGTCGCAGCGTGCGGTAATCGCCTTGACCGCCGCCTGGCGGTTCGAGGTGGCGTAGCAGATGTCTTCGCCCTTCGGCCCGATGATGCCGGGGAAGCGGCGCTGCAGTTCGGCGACGATCTCGGCGGTGTCATCGACCGACAGCGTCGTCTGCGTCAGGAAGGCGAGCTTGGCGGGGTCGGCGACCTGCACCGCGCGGGCATCGTCAATGGTTTCGACGAGCGTCATTGCGCCCGGACCGACTTGCCCGAAGGTGCCGATGACTTCGGGGTGGCCGGTGTGGCCGATGAACAGCACGTGGCGACCGGCCTCGGCCATGCGTTCGGCCTGGCGGTGGACCTTCGACACCAGCGGGCAGGTCGCATCGAGATAGTTGAGCGCGCGGGCTTCGGCGGCGGCCGGCACCGACTTGGGGACGCCGTGCGCCGAAAACACCACCGGCACGCCGTCGGGGACTTCGTCGAGTTCCTCGACGAACACCGCGCCCTTGGCTTTCAGGCTGTCGACGACGAAGGCGTTGTGGACGATTTCGTGGCGGACATAGACCGGCGCGCCGAAGCGTTCGATCGCCAGCTCGACGATATGGATGGCGCGGTCGACGCCGGCGCAAAAGCCGCGCGGTGCGGCGATCAGCACTTTGAGCAGCGGCAGCGGGGAGTTTGGTTCATTCTGCATGCAGGCGCTTTACGCGATTGCTTGTGCAGGCGGAACCCGCTTCCTATGCTAGTGGCGCAAATCCAGTTGTGAATCCCCGAAGGGAAGTTTCGTTGTTCAAGTCCCGACCTGCGCGTGTTTCGGTCTCGCTGGCGCTGATGGCGCCGCTGCTGTTGCTCGCCGGCTGCAATAAAAACCCGCTGCAAGTGACGCGCTCGCTGTGCCCGGCGGTGGCGATCCCGCAATATACCGGCGACACGACGCTGTTCGCGCCGGCCAACAGCCGCGACGCCAGCGCCATCGATGTGACGGCGACGATCATCAATCTGCGCGGCACCTGCACCGAATCGCCCGAACAACTCGGCACGCTGGTCAATTTCGATGTCGTCGCGCAGCGCCGCGATGCCGGGCCGGCGCGCACGGTCATCTTCCCCTATTTCATCGCGATGGTGCAGGGCGGCAACGTCATTGTGTCGAAGCAGGTCAGCAACGTTGCGGTCAACTTCGCTGCCGGCCAGATCCGCGCGCAGACTGCTGGCGGTGGCCAGGCGCAGGTGCTGCGGTCGGCCGCGACGCTGCCGCCCGATATCCAGGCGCAGATCAGCCGCAAGCGCAAGGCCGGCGACGCCGATGCCGCGATCGACCCGCTCGCCGATCCGACGGTCAAGGCAGCGATTCGCGCCACCAGCTTCGAAGTGCTCGTCGGCTTCCAGCTTGATGACCAGGCCCTCGCGCATAATGCCCTGAAGTAGCGTCGCGCGATTGACTCGCACGCCGGGTTGAAGCAAAGCGCAAGGGTCGTCGGGCGCAAGTCCGGTGGCCGCGCGGGAGAGTGTGGGGGGCGAAAACGCTGCTCCACCGCCGAAGGAGCAACCGCCCCCGGAATCTCTCAGGCAAATGGACCGCGCGGGCACGATAGCGACATTCTGGAAAGCGGGGCCGCAAGGCCTCCACCGATGGGGTAAGCGCCAGCTTGGGAGCTGGCGTCAAAACTCTCAGGTCCAAGTGACAGACGGGGGCACGGCCGGTGGATTTCCCGCCGGCTGAGAGCTGTCATGGTGTGCCGATGTCCGATTCCGATTCGTCTCCTCAACCGCTCGTGCTCGATGCGCTGCATCGTGAGCTCGGTGGACGCATGGTGCCGTTCGCCGGCTATGCGATGCCGATCCAATATGAAGGCATCATTGCCGAGCATCTGTGGACACGCTCAAGCGCCGGGCTGTTCGACGTCAGCCACATGGGGCAGGCGCTTTTGCCGCTGGCGGCCGATGCCGCGCTCGAAACGCTGCTCCCAGGTGATATCAAGGGGCTGGGCGAGGGCGTGCTGCGCTATTCGCTGCTGCTCGACCCCAAGGGCGGCATTCTCGATGACTTGATGGTGACGCGGCGTGCGGGTGACCTTTACCTCGTCGTCAACGGCGCGGTGAAGGCTGCCGACATCGCGCACATGCGCGCTGCTGGATTGAGCGTCGACGAGCGCACCGACTGGGCGCTGCTGGCGCTGCAAGGTCCCAAGGCGGTCGATGCGCTTGAGCGGTTGGTGCCCGGCGTCAGCGCGCTGCGCTTCATGCGCGCCGCGGCGTTTGAGTGGCAGGGCCATGCGCTTTGGGTCAGCCGTTCGGGCTACCTGCAGGGACGACTGCCCCATCTCGGAGTTTGGATTCTGCGCGGAGCTTGGATTGCGCTGACGGTGTTGCTGGCCTTCCAGGGCCTGCGCCGTCACGAGTTCCCCATCGGGTCGGTGGCGGAGATCCTGCTGACCTTGGGCTGGGGGCTGGCCGGGGTGGCCCTCTTCCTCGAGCTGACCTTCGAGCACCGGCTCCCTACCTGGGCGATCGCCGGGGCCAAGGCGCTGACCGACATGTTCTGGTGGTTCTTCACCTTCTGGCTGCCCGATCTGTTCCACAAGGTGTTCAACCTCAGCCAGTCCGAACTGGTCGGGCCGACCGCTGGATGCCGATAACGTCGGTTCGACCTTGGAGACCGGCACGCTCGTCGGCGAAGTGGCCGATCCGCGCATGTGGGAC
>CALDHQ010000116.1 GCA_937894055.1 uncultured Polymorphobacter sp. | reverse complement strand
ACACGACGCTCTTCCGATCTGTTGTAGGCGTTGATGATGTCGGGCTGCAGCGCCTCCGCCAGCGAGATTTCGCGCGTGTAGTGGCTGGCAAACGTCGTCTTGAGTTCACGCGCCACGCGTTCACGCAGGCCCTGTGCCCGCGCCGCACCGATCTTCACCAGGAACGGCGTCAACAGCCAGCCGCCGACGCTCCACGCCATGCCGAAGCCGCGGTTGAGTTCGGTCGGCCGCATGTCGAGCCCGCCGTAGATATAGACCTGCTTGTGCGTGCTCGACCCGTAGCGGCTGTAGACCTTGGCGGTCTTGTTGGCCGCAACTTCCATCGCCGTCAGGATCTGCCCGGCCAGCTTGCCGCCGCCGATGGCATCGAAAGCGATGGTGGCGCCGGTGGCGATCAGCGCCGCTTCGAGGTCATCGCGGAAGCTCGCCGCGCTGCTGTCGACGACATGCTGCGCGCCCTGCCCGCGCAGCAGCGCCGCCTGCTCTTCGCTGCGCACGATGCAGACCAGCGGCACGCCGTCCGCCAGGCAAATCCGGTTGAGCATCTGGCCGAGGTTCGACGCGGCGGCGGTGTGGACCAGCGCGGTATGGCCTTCGTCGCGCATCACTTCGACCATGCTGAGCGCCGTCAGCGGGTTGACGAAGCACGATGCACCGTCCGCCGAGGTCGCGCCTTCGGGCAGCGGCAGGCAGTCGGCTGCCTTGACGATGCGGTACTGTGAATACATCGCGCCGCCGATGGCCGCGACCTTCTTGCCGAGCAGGCCCTGCGCGGCGCTGCCGGCGGCGACGACGGTGCCGGCGCCTTCATTGCCCACCGGCATCGACTCGTCGAGCCGCGGCGCCATCGCGCGCATGAACGCTGCGGGGATCGGTGCGGTGACAACCGGGCTGGCGGCAGTGCCCGACACGACCGCCGCGCTCATGTCGGCGGGGCCAATCAGCAGGCCAAGGTCGGACGGGTTGATCGGGCTGGCCTCGACGCGCACCACGACTTCATTGTCGGCGGGTGCACGCAACGCGACGGGCACCAGCGACAGCTCGAGCTGGCCATCGGTGACGCGCGAGCGCAGTTCGAGGCTGGTGGCGGGTAGTTCAAAAGCCATGATGGTCTCCCCTGTAGGTGTGCCCTGCGGGCATTGTTCATTCGGTTGGCGCGCACGGATGTCGCAGCGCGGGCAGACTGGCCCGATTGGCCCCCGGCAGCAAGCGGCAAACTGGTGCGCCCGAAGGGAATCGAACCCCCGACCTGCGGTTTAGGAAACCGTCGCTCTATCCGGCTGAGCTACGGGCGCACGCGGATTGTCACTAGGGTTTGGCGCCGGAGCCGTCAACGCGGGCGCCCACCGCTCAGCTATCGCGAGCGCGGCGTGTGGCGAAGGGCAGCGGCGCGATATCGATGCCGTCTTCGACCAGCGCAGCGGCTTCGACGAGGCTGGCCTCGCCGTAGATGGCGCGCTTGGGCGTGTCGCCGAAATGCACTGCGCGGGCCGTTTCGGCGAAGTCCGTGCCGACATATTCGGCATTGGCTTCGACTTCGGCTTGCATGTGGGCCAGTGCGGCAAGCGCCGCCTTGGCATCGACCGGCGACTTGCGGTTGCCCTTGGCAGGTACCGCGGGGGCCATTGCCGCCTTGCGGACATGGCTGTCCTCGCAGATCGGGCACGCAACCAACCCGCGCGCCGCCTGCGCTTCGAAATCGTCGGTCGAGCCGAACCAGGCTTCGAAAACGTGATCGTGGCTGCACGCCAGATCGAAAACGATCATGCCGGCACCAGCGTGAACGGGCGGGCATGCACCAGCGCCGGAATCCGCGCGCGCGTGTCAGTGACCGCGCCAAGGTCGATATCGCAGATCGCGGTGCCCGCCGCCTCGCCCATATCGAGCAGCACTTCGCCCCACGGGTCGATGACCAGCGAGTGGCCATAGGTGGCGCGACCGTCCTGGTGCTCGCCGGTCTGCGCCGCCGCCACGACAAAGCTGCCCGTTTCGATGGCGCGGGCGCGCAGCAGTGCATGCCAGTGCGCTTTGCCGGTAGGCCGGGTGAACGCCGCGGGCACCGTCAGCAGTTGCGCACCTGCATTGGCGAGTGCGGCAAACAGTCCAGCAAAGCGCAGGTCATAGCAGATCGCAAGCCCGAGCCGCGCCCAGGGCGTATCGACGACGACGGCCTCGGCGCCGGGGCGATAGGTCGCCGACTCGCGGTGGCGCTCGCCAGTCGGCAGGTCGACATCGAACAGATGGATCTTGTCATAGCGCGCGCGGATTTCGCCCTGCGCGTCGATCATGAAGCTGCGGTTGGCGAGGCGGTCTTCGCCGACGCTGATGGCGAGCGAACCGAGTTCAACCCAGACGCCGTGCCGCTTGGCTGCCGCACGCACGGCTGCGAGCACGACGTCATCGTCCTCGGCGCGGACGTTGGTCATGATGCGCGTGCGGTCGCGGTCGAGCAGTCCCGACATTTCGGGCGTCAGCACCAGTTGCGCGCCGCCTGTCGCCAGTTCGGCAATCGCCGCCACCAGCATCTCGGCGTTGGCGGCGGGGTCGATGCCCGAATTGGTCTGGACGATGCCGAGGCGCAGCTGGCTCATAGGCCGAGCAGCGGGTCGAGCCCGCCACGCTGGTCAAGCGCGGCCAAGTCATCCGAGCCGCCGATCGCCATGCCGTCGATGAAAATCTGCGGCACCGTCGTGCGGCCGCTGCTGCGCTCGATCATTTCGGTGCGCTTGGGGCCGCCCATGCTGATGTCGATTTCCTCGAACTCGACGCCCTTGCGCTTGAGCAGCGCCATGGCCCGCGTGCAATAGGGGCAGAAGAATTTGGTATAGACTTCGATCCGCGCCATCCACGCTCTCCCGCAATTTCTCAGCCCGCCGCTGTCAGCAAGCACATTATGTCACGCGGTCGGCGTCGCGCACAACCCGCGCCCAGGTCAGTATATGCACGCGCCGCGCGCCCTTGCGCAACAACAGTCGCGTGCAGGCGTCAGCCGTGGCGCCGGTGGTCATCACATCGTCGATCAGCACGACGTTGCGCCCGCGCACCATATCGGGCCTTGCCACCTTGAAAACGCCGCGGACGTTCGCAGCGCGGCGGCTGCGGCTCATGCCGCGACTGCGCGGCGTGGCGCGCACGCGCAGCAGCGCATCGACCGCGACATCGAGCCCGCGCGCCTTGGCGATGCGCCCCGCCAGCAGCGCCGACTGGTTGAAACCGCGTCGCAGCAGCCGCCAGCGATGCAGCGGCACCGGCACCAGCAGCGGATTTTCGTCGAGCAGGTCAGCACCGGCGCGCAGCATCGCCGCCGCCATGACGCGCGCCAGATGCTCGCGGTCGCGGTTCTTGAAGTTGAGCAGCACGGTGCGGCCGGTGTCCGCATAGACCATCGCGGCGCGGGCCTTTGTGTATTTCGGCGGCGTTGCAAGGCACGCCCCGCAACGCGCCGCCGGGCCGAGATCGAACTCGAACGGCAGCCCGCAGCAATCGCACAGCGGCGCAGTGATGAAGCGCAACCCGTCCCAGCAGGTCGCACAATATTGTAGGTCGCCGGGCACGATGCACCCGCAACCGGGGCAGCGCGCCGGCAGCACCAGGTCGACCAGCGCGCGCAGGCCGGTACGAGGCAGGGCAAGGGCTGTTGCCAACATCGCGCCAGCCTAGCGCATTATCGCCGCCTGCCTACGGCAAACTGCAGCATTGGAAAGCACGACGCGACTGGCTAGGGCAGACGCCATGGACGCCAACCCCGAATTGTTCGACCGTCACCGCCGCCGCGTGCTGCGTGGCCGCGCTGCGACGCGCTACGCCGACCATGCGTTTCTGAAGGACGCAATGGTCGATGACATCGCTGCCCGGGTCGCCGACACCGGCAAGAGCTTTGCGCGCGTGCTCGACCTCGGCGCGCACGACGGCCGGCTCGGTGGGCGTATCGGTGGCGACTGGACGGTGACCGTCGACGCCGCTGCCGCGTTCAAGCCGACGCTCGTCGCTGACGAGGACGCGTTGCCGTTCGCCGATGACAGCTTCGACCTGATCGTTTCTGCAGGC
>CALDHQ010000115.1 GCA_937894055.1 uncultured Polymorphobacter sp. | reverse complement strand
GGCATCCTCCCCTCTGTCCAGGCGCGAGAGCTCGGCTTACAGCGCGCGCGCGAGCGTGTGTGTGTGTGTGTGGCGCGTGCCGCCCAGCGAACACGAAAGAAAGAAAGAAAATGGCCCCGCTCGCGGCGCTGTCGGCGCTCGCCAATGCCGGCAATGTCGATGCGTTGCGCGGCTCGCTGGCGTTCATCGGGGTGGGTGAAGCCGCCGCTGATATCGATCCCGAAATCGATGCGCTGGTCGCCGCACGCACTGCCGCCCGCGCCCGCAAGGACTTCGCCGAATCCGACCGCATCCGCGACGAACTCGGCGCACGCGGCATCGTCCTCGAAGACGGCGCGTCGGGTACCGGCTGGCGTCGCGCCTGACCACGCGCAATCGTGCTTTCACCCCGGCGCGCCAGCGTCTATGACATTCGCATTGCGCGTCATTAATCGGGGACTGTCATGGGTATGCGTTTGGGTTCGGTTGCGCTGGCGGTGATGACGCTGGCGCTGGCACCGGTTGTCGCGACGTCGGCGGCGGCGGCCGCGCCAATTCTGGCGAGCGACCTTATCCTCAAGAGCAACACCGCGAACCTGCAATACAGCTGGCGCGTGCCGCCCGAAGTCGGTGTTGAACCGCCGCTGTTCGAAGTCATGCGCGGCAAGGCCCAGGCGGGTTTCTCCGCCGGACTGGCACAGGCCAATGCCGATGCCACTGCCGCCAAAAAGGCCGGCTTCCCGGTCCACCAGTACACCGACCTGCGCTACTGGACGGTGACTGCCGACACCACGCGGTTGCTGGCGCTGACCGGGCTGCTGTACGGCTACACCGGCGGCGCGCACGGCAACACCGGCTATGACAGCGTCATCTGGGACCGCAAGACCAGGACCGCGATCAGCCTGCCGTCGCTGTTCAGCGACCGTGCCAAGGCACGCGCCATTATCGAGCCGCTGGTCTGCAAGGCGCTCGCCGCCGAGCAGAAGGAACGTCGTGGCGGCCAGAAGATGGCGCCCGAGTTCGAAAAGTGCCCGCCGCTGTCACAGGCGACGCTGGTGCCCTATGGCGGCATGACTCCGGTCGCGCATTCGCTGCGCGTCATTTTCGCGCCCTATGTCGCCGGCCCCTATGCCGAAGGCAGCTACGAAATCACCATCCCCTGGCCCGAAGCCGTCAAGCCGCTGGTCAAACCCGAATTTCGCGAAGACCTGTTCGGCGTGATGCAATAAGCGCGGCGGCGCGCTATACCGGCGGTATGTCCGAAGCGCTCTACAACACCGCTATCTTGCGCCTCGCCGCGTCGATCCCGCATCAGGCGCGCCTGACCGCGCCGCAGGCCAGCGTCGTCAAGGTGTCGCCGGTATGCGGCAGCCGCGTTACCGTCGACCTCGATCTCGATGCCCAGGGCCGCGTCGCGCGCTTCGGGCAGGAAGTCCGCGCCTGTGCGCTGGGGCAGGCATCCGCCAGCCTGTTCGGCGCGCACGTCATCGGCCGCACGCCCGACGAACTTGCCGCGGCGCGCGACGCACTCGCCGCCTATCTGAAGGGCGAAGCCGATACGCCGGGCGACTGGCCGGGGCTCGACCTTTTCGCCCCGGCACGGCCGCACACCGCGCGCCATGGCTCGATCCGGCTGGCGTTCGAAGCCGGTGCCGAAGCCGCCGAACTTGCCGCCCGCGCGGCAGCGGCATGACCGAGGGCGGTTCGGGCTATCTGATCGAAACCGTCGGCTATCTGGCGGCGGCAGTGGTGATGGTGCCGCTGTTCGTGCGCTTCAAGCTTGGTGCGGTGCTTGGCTATCTCGGCGCCGGCATCCTGATCGGGCCGTCAGTGCTGGGCCTGCTCAACGATCCCGAACAGACCTCGCGGCTCGCCGAATTCGGCATCGTGCTGCTGATGTTCATCATCGGGCTCGAACTCAAACCGTCACGGCTGTGGGCGCTACGGCGCGATATTTTCGGGCTCGGCTTGCTGCAGGTCGTGCTGTGCGGGCTGGCGCTGACCGGCGTGCTGCTGGTGCTGACGTCGATGAGCTGGCAGGCGGCGCTCGTCGTCGGGCTGCCGCTCGGGCTGTCGTCGACGGCGCTGGTCATGCAGTTGCTCGAAGAACGCGACCTGACCAACACGCCGTTCGGCGAGCGCGCGTTTTCGATGCTGCTGTTCCAGGATCTGGCCATCGTGCCGCTGCTGACGGTGGTCGCGGCGCTGTCGCGGGTGCCCGACCCCGATGCGATGCCGGGCTGGCTGCAGGCGTTGGCGACGGTCGGGGCGATTGCCGTGCTGGTGCTTGGCGGGCGCTTCCTGCTGCGGCCGGGCCTGCGCCAGCTCGCGCTGTTCGGCGCGCGCGAGGCGTTCACCGCTGCTGCTCTGCTCACCGTGCTCGCCGCCGCGCTGCTGATGGCGAGCCTCGGGCTGTCGATGGCGCTCGGCGCCTTCGTCGCCGGTGTCATCCTTGCCGACTCGCCGTACCGCCACGCACTCGAAGCCGATATCGAGCCGTTCCGCGGGCTGTTGATGGGTCTATTCTTCGCCTCTGTCGGCGCGCTACTCGACTTCAGCGTCATCCGCGACCAATGGCCGCTGGTCATCGCGCTGGTCATCGCCGTGCTGGCGACCAAGACGCTGGTTATCGGGCTGCTGGCCCGCGCCTTCGGCAGCAGCTGGCTGCGCGCCTTCCAGATGGGCCTGTTGTTGGCGCAAGGCGGCGAATTCGGCTTCGTGCTGTTCGCCAGTGCCCAGCGCGGGCTGCTCATCGAAGCGCAGGCGGCGGCGCTGTTCAGCGCGGTGGTGACGATCACCATGGTGCTGACGCCGCTGCTGATCCGGCTGGCGGCAAAGCTCAACCCCAAGGCTCAGCCGCGCACCGACCTTGACGGCCCCGACGCCGCGCCGCGCGAAAATGCCGACAGCAGCGTCGGCCGCGTTTTGCTGGTGGGCACAGGCCGCGTCGGGCAGGGCGTCGCGCAGATGCTGCTGGCGCGCGGTGCCGATGTCGTGGCGATCGACAATGACCCCGAAATCATCGACGTCAGCAAATTGTTCGGCAACCGCGTCTATTTCGGCGACGGCCGCCGCGTCGATATCCTGCGCGCCGCCGGCGCTGCCGAAGCGCGGCTGCTGGTGTTCGCGATCGACGGCAAATGGGACCCCGAAACCGTGCTCGGGCCGATCCGCGCGGCGTTCCCGCAGCTGCAAATCGTCGCACGTGCGTTCGACCGCATCCATCTGCTCGACCTATTGCGTGCCGATGTCGACAAGGTGGTCCGCGAGATGTTCGACGGCAGCGTGGCGCTCGGCCGCGCTGCGCTCGCCGCGCTCGAAACCGAACCCGCGATGATCGACGCGATCGAAGCCGAATTCCGCAGCCGCGACGCCGAGCGGCTGGCGCTGCAACTGGTCAGCGGCGACCAGCTCACCGGCTCCGACCGGCTGTTCCGCCCCGGCAGCGTCTTCATCCCCGATGCGCTGGGTGAGATTCCCTTTGAGGAAGCCCCCGCGGACTGATACGCGCTGGCGTACAAACCTTGGGAGACATCAACATGACCGTTTCGCGCGAAGTCCGTCTGGCCAGCCGCCCCGTCGGGTTGCCGACTGCCGCCAATTTTGCTGTTGCCGATGTGAGGCTCGCCGCACCCGGCCCGGGCCAGGTGCTCGTTGCCAACCGCTGGATGTCGGTCGATCCCTATATGCGCGGCCGCATGTACGACCGCGAAAGCTATGTGCCGCCGTTCCAGGTCGGTGAGGTGCTGCAGGGCGGCGCCGTCGGCGAAGTGATCGAATCGAACGATCCGGGCTTCAAGGCCGGCGACCTGGTGCTGTCGTTCTTCGGCTGGCGCACGGCGTTCGTCGCGCCTGCTGCCGCGCTCGAAAAGCTGCCGGCCGTCGCCGGCGTGCCGACGCAGGCGTTTCTCGGCGTCATGGGCATGCCGGGGCTGACCGCCTGGGGCGGGCTGCTCGACGTCGGCCAGCCCAAGGCCGGTGACACGGTATTTGTGTCGGGCGCTGCCGGGGCCGTCGGTTCGCTGGTCGCGCAGATTGCCAAGATCAAGGGCTGCACCGTCGTCGCCAGCGCCGGCACCGATGCCAAATGCGCCTGGCTCAAGTCGCTCGGTATCGACCACGTCATCAACTACAAGACCTGCGGCAATCTGCTGGCGGCAGTGCAGGCGGCGGCACCCAAGGGCATCGACGTCTATTTCGACAATGTCGGCGGCGAGCATCTGGAAGTCGCGATCGAAGTGGCGCGGCCGTTCGCCCGCCTCGTCGAATGCGGCATGATCGGCGACTATAACGCCACCGAGCCGTCGCCCGGCCCGCGCAACATCATGATGGTGGTCGGCAAGAGCCTCAAGATCCAGGGCTTCATCAGCACCCAGTTCGCCGGAAAGCGCGCCGAGTTCGCGACCGAAATGGCCGGCTGGATTGCCGCCGGCAAGATCAAGTGGGAAGAAACCGTCTTCGAAGGCATCGACAAGGCCGGCGATGCTTTCCTCGGGCTGTTTTCGGGCGCCAACACCGGCAAGATGCTGGTCAAGCTGTGATGTTGCTGCTGCTCGCGGCGGTGGTTGGCAGCGTCACCGCGACGCCGCCGCCGGCAGCACCGCCCACCGCTCCAGTGACGCTCGCCAATCCGGCGAGCGTCGCCTGCGGCAAGGACGGCGGCACCATCGAGATGGTGCCCGACGTGGCGGGCAACATAACCGGCATCTGCCACCGCAAGGACGGCAGCGCCTGCGAGGAGTGGGCGCTGTTCCGCACCGGCCAGTGCGTGCTGCCGCCGCCGCAAATCAAGAACTAGACCAACGACCTCAGGGCCTCACGAAATGCAATTCGATCTGACCGAAGACCAGCGCAGCATCCAGGAAATGGCGCGGCGTTTCACCGCCGACCGTGTCGTGCCGTTCGCCGCCGGCTGGGACCAGCGCAGCGAGTTCCCGCGCGACACCATCGTCGAGGCGGCGGGGCTGGGCTTCGGCAGCATCTATATTTCGGAAGCGTCCGGCGGCATCGGGCTGGGGCGCATGGAAGCCGCGCTGATCATGGAAGCCATGGCCTATGGCTGCCCGAGCTTTTCGGCGTTCATTTCGATCCACAACATGGCGTCGTGGATGATCGATTGCTACGGCGACGCCGACGTCAAGGCGCGCTACCTGCCCGACCTCGTGCCGATGACGCGCATCGCCAGCTACTGCCTGACCGAGCCCGGCTCGGGCTCCGACGCCGCCGCATTGCGCACCCGCGCCGTGCGTGACGGCGATCACTATGTCGTCAACGGCAGCAAGGCGTTCATTTCGGGCGCCGGCGTCAACGAAGTCTATGTGACGATGGTGCGCACCGGCGAGGACGGCCCGCGCGGCGTCTCGTGCCTCGTCATCGACAAGGACACGCCCGGCGTCAGCTTCGGCGCCAACGAACACAAGATGGGCTGGCGCAACCAGCCGACGGCGGTGGTCAATTTCGACAATGCCCGCGTGCCCGTCGCCAACCGGCTCGGCGCCGAAGGCGAGGGCTTCAAGATTGCCATGTCGGGGCTCGATGGCGGCCGCCTCAACATCGGCGCCTGCTCGCTCGGCGGGGCGCAGCGCGCGCTCGACGATGCCATCGCCTACACCCGCACGCGCAACCAGTTCGGCAAGGCGATCGTCGATTTCCAGGCGACGCAGTTCAAGCTCGCCGACATGGAAACCGAGCTGCAGGCGGCGCGCACCCTGCTCTACGCCGCTGCCGCAAAGGTCAGTGCGGGGGCCCCCGACAAGACCAAATTCGCCGCGATGGCCAAGCGACTGGCGACCGACACCGGCATGAGCGTCGTCGACCGCGCGCTGCAGCTGCACGGCGGCTACGGCTATCTGCAGGACTATGGCATCGAAAAGCTGTTCCGCGACCTGCGCGTTCACCAGATCCTCGAAGGCACCAACGAGATCATGCGCGTGATCATCAGCCGCGAGTTGCTGCGCGAGAGTAATTGAGAGCCTCCGGCGGGCAGGCCTGAGGCCTGCACCCATTTGTTTGGCGCTCTTCAATCGGGTGCAGGCCTCAGGCCTGCCCGCCGGAGGCCCTTGAATCAATTCACTGAAAGGCTCGCCACCGACCTGTTCAGCGACTAGACCAAATTGCACGAATGCCGTTCTGGGGAGGACGTATGACCAATCCGCTGATCGTCGCCGATGCGGCGAAAATCGACGCTGCATGGATGACGATGGCATTGCGCGCCGCAGGCGTGCTCGGCGGCGGCCGCGTGACTGGCCTGACGCGCAAGCCGGTAGGCAACGGGCTGGTCGCCGACAGCTACCGCTTCGAAATGACCTATGACGGCGACGCTGGCGACGCCCCGCCCAGCGTTGTCGGCAAGTTCCCCGCGAGCGACCCCGCCAGCCGCAAATCGGGGTCGGAGCATGTGCTGTATCTGCGCGAAGTCAGCTTCTACCGCGAACTGGCGGCGACGCTCGAAATCCACACGCCGCGCGCCTATGTCGCCGAAGTCGATCCTGAAACCGATGATTTCACCTTGCTGCTCGCCGATCTGGCACCGGCGCGACAGGGCGACCAACTTGCCGGCTGCTCGGTCGCCGATGCGCATGTGGCGCTGCGCGAGGCGGCGATGCTACACGCGCCGCGCTGGGGCGATGCGTCGATCGAATCCATCGATTGGCTGGTGGCACGGCCGGCGCAGCTGACGCCGCTCGTCGATAGTGCGCTGCCGACGATCATCGGCATGTTCAAGGACCGTTACGCCGGCATCCTCGAACCCGAATATATCGACCTGATTGACCGCCTGCCGGCGGCGCTGGTCGCCAGCCGCGAGGACCGGACCGCCCCGCGCACGCTGATCCACGGCGACTTCCGCCTCGATAATGTGCTGTTCGATGTCTATGGCGGCGCACGACCGATGGCGACACTCGACTGGCAGACGCTGGCGATCGGCCCGGCGCTGACCGATGTCGCCTATTTCCTGTCGGCCGGGCTCGACCCCGATGTGCGGCGCGCGCACGAAGTCGAGTTGGTGCGCGGCTATCACGCCGGGCTGCTGACGCGCGGTATCACCGGCTATGGCTGGGACGACTGCTGGCGCGATTATCGCCGCTACACGCTGCACGGCATCATGATGGGGGTGTTTTCGGCGCTGTCGGTCGAACGCACCGAGCGCGGCGACGCGCTGTTCCTGAAGATGACTCGCGGCGCCTGCGCGCAGGCGCTCGACCACGACAGCTTCGCGTTCTGGGAAGGATGAGCGTGCAAGTTTCACGCTGGCTGCCCGCGCTGGCAGCGCTCAATGGTCTGCTCGCCGTTGGTGTCGGAGCAATGGCCGCGCACGCGCTGACCGACCCGCAGGCCAAGGCCTGGGCGACGACGGCGGCGGCGTATCAACTGCCGCATGCGGTCGCGGTATTCGCGCTGCTGGCGTGGCGCGACAGCCGTGCGGTACGTGGCGCTGCATGGGCGCTGACGCTGGGGACGTTGCTGTTCGGGCTCAGCCTTGATGCGCTGGCGCTGGGCGCGCCGCGCAGCGTTGCGGCGTTCGCGCCAGTGGGTGGCTCGCTGATGCTCGGCGGCTGGGCGTGGTTGATCTGGGTGGCGGCGCGGCGTTGAAGCCGCGCCGTATCAACGCCTAGTTGGCGTAACCCGGATTGTGGCGGTCGAGCTTGCGCAGCAGCGCCGGCCACGCCAGCTTGTCGGCGACAACGCCGATCATTTCGGTCTGGCCATGGACCTTTTCGGGCGTGCCCTGCGGCGGGTTGTTGAGGCCCTTCAGGCCGGCGCTGAGCGCCTTGACCTGCACTTCGCAGGCGCGTTCGAGGTAGTACATCGACACGAACGCCTCGGCCATCGTCTTGCCGACGGTCAGCGTGCCGTGGTTGCGCAGGATCATTGCGGTGTTGGTGGCGCCAAGGTCAGACCCGAGCCGGGCGCGTTCTTCGAGGTCGGTCGCGATGCCTTCATAGTCGTGATACGACAGCCGGTTGACCACCGCCATCGCGGTCTGGCTGATCGGCAGCAGCCCTTCGGCCTGTGCGGCGACGGCCTGGCCCGACGGCGTGTGCAGGTGGATGACCGCATGCGCGTCGTCGCGCGCCATGTGCACCGCCGAATGGACGGTGAAGCCGGCGGCGTTGACGACATAGGGCGTCTCGTCGACGGGGTTGCCGTTCATGTCGATCTTGACGAGGCTCGACGCGGTGATTTCCTCGAACATCAGATTGTACGGGTTGATCAGGAAGTGATGTTCGGGGCCGGGGATGCGCACCGACAGATGCGTGAAGATCATGTCGTCCCAGCCGTACATCGCGACCAGCCGGTAAGCGGCGGCGAGATCGACGCGCAGCGCCCATTCTTCGGCGCTGCAGCCATCCTTGACGCTCGGCGCGGCCTTCATTGCGGTAGCCATGGTAAATCTCCCCAGAGATGGAATTCGGTAAACCGCGAGCCTATGCCCGACTCGGTGGCAAAGGCAAGTCCCGCGGTGTGCGCTGCGCCCGGCAGGCGTCCGAACAATAGCGCACATTTTCCCAGTCGCGTTCCCACTTCTTGCGCCAGCTGAACGGTCGCCCGCAGCACAGGCAAATCTTTGTCGGCAGGTCGGCCTTGTTGCGCATCTTGGGCATATTGTTAGTCTAGGCGCGCGCACCACAGCTGCCAATCGGCGGGTGACCGGTGCGCCAACGATATTCCCGGGGGAAGCGCGATGATCGATTTTCTGCAAATGGCGATGAATCGCCGCAACCTGCTCGGCAGCGGCGCACTTGCCGCCGGCGCGATGATGCTGCCCGGACGGCTGAATGCCGCCACCGCACCGACCAGCGGCTTCACGCACAGCGTCGCCAGCGGCGAGCCGAGCCCGACGTCGGTGCTGCTGTGGACGCGCTATATCGGCGCCGATGACCGGCCGGTGCTGCGCGCCGAAGTGGCCGCCGACGCGGGTTTCGCCACGGTGCTGCGCCACCGCGAAGTCAGCGCCAACAGCGCCAGCGACGGCTGCGCCAAGGTCGTCGTCGACGGCCTGAAGCCCGGCACCATCTATTACTACCGCTTCGTCGCGCCCGATGGCAGCAAGTCGCCCGTCGGCCGCACCCGCACACTGCCGACAGGGGCGCTGGCGCAATACAAGGTCGCGGTGTTCAGCTGCTCGAACATCGGCTTCGGCTGGTTCAACGCCTATGGCCATGCCGCCAAGCGCGACGACCTCGACCTCGTCATTCATGTCGGCGATTATCTGTACGAATACCAGCGCGGCGAATACCCGAGCGCGGCCGAAACCGTGCCCGGACGCCTTGTCGAGCCTGCCAACGAAATCGTCACGTTGAGCGACTACCGCACGCGCTACGCCAGCTACCGCAGCGACCCCGACTTGCAGGAACTGCACCGGCTGTTCCCGTGGGTGGCAATCTGGGATGACCATGAATTCGCCAATGACGCCTGGATGAGCGGCGCCGAAAACCATGACCCCAAGACCGAAGGCGACTGGTACGCCCGCAAGGCCGCGGCCAAGCAGGCGCACAGCGAATGGCTGCCGGTCAGCGGCAAGCCCTACCAGCGCTATGACATCGGCGATTTGCTGTCGCTGATCACGCTCGATACGCGTGTCGAAGGCCGCGACAAGCAGCTCGACATGTTCGCTGCAGTTCGGGGCGCGCCGGATCCCAAGGCAGCGCTAGTGGCGTTCCGCGACGGTCCGTGGTCGGACCCCAAGCGCAGCCTGCTCGGGCCGGCGCAGGAACAATGGGTCGCCGACCAGCTCAAGGCCTCGGTCAAGGCGGGCAAGAAATGGCAGCTGGTGGCGCAGCAGATCGTCATGGGCGGGCTGATTTTACCGCCGGCGGCCGCGGGCTGGCTGGCACCCGATGCCGACAAGCGTGCTGCGGCATTCGTCAAGGTCGGCGTGCTGGCCGGATCGATCGGGCTACCGTTGAGCATGGACAGTTGGGAAGGCTATAACCCGGCGCGCGCGCGCTTCTACAAGGCGGCGCAGGCGGCGAAGGCCAACCTCGTCGTCGTGTCGGGCGATAGCCACAATGCCTGGGCGAACAATCTGTCGCTCGCCGGCAAGCCCGTCGGGGTCGAGTTCGCCGGGCAGGGGGTGACGTCGCCGGGGTTCGAATCGGTGCTCGGCATTCCGCCCAAAAAGGCTGCCGCCGATCTCGTGGCGTCGAACCCGGGCCTCAAATGGTGCGACCTCAGCCAGCGCGGCTATCTGACGGTAACGCTGACCCCCGATGTGGCGCGGTCGGACTGGGTGTTCATGGACACGGTGCGCGAAAAGACGCTGGCGACGGCGCCGGGACAGGCGGCGACGGTCACGCGCGGCAGCAACGCGATGGTGCTGGTCTGACGGTCAGGGCTCTTCGCGCAACAACAGCAACAGCGGCGCGACATGGTTTCGGCGTAGCGCCACGATCAGCACGCCGGTCAGCGCCAGCGCCGCGCCGATCGCCATGCGCATGTCGAAATGGTCGTGGGTGATGAGCACGCCGAAGGCAATCGTCGCCAGCGGTGCCATCAAGGTCAGCGGTGCGATGAGGTTGGCTTCGTAGCGCTGGATCAGGCCGTAGAACGCCGTGTGGCCGACCACCGAAACGATCAGCGCGGTAAACGCCACCGCGCCGACGAACGGCCAGCCCGCCGCCATCGCCGACGGCCATTGGTTGTGTTCGAACAGCAGCGAGCCCAGCGCCATCGGCACCAGCGAGGCGAGCGCCACCCAGGCCTGGAAGCGCAGCGGCGCGACGCCCTCCATCTGCTTCATCATGATGCCGCCGAGCGAGCCGACGACGGTCGCGCCGGCAATCAGCCACAGCCCGTACGACAGCGTGACGCCGTCGGGGTGCCAGATGACGGTCAGCGCGCCGGCCATGGTCAGTGCGATGCCGAGTGCGCGGCGCCAGTGGATGCGCTCGCCGAGCATGAACACCGACAGCAGGGTGGTGATCGGCACACCGAGCTGCAGCACGATGGCGGCCGCCGACGGTGAAGCTGTCTGCAAACCCATGAACAGCAGCGCGAAATTGCCGCCGCCCATCAGCACGCCGATCATCAGGATGCGCCAGATCGGCCGCGGCGCCGGCAGCAGCCACGGGAAGGTGACGGCGAGCACGACGGCAAAGCGCAGCGCGGTATAGAACAACGGCGCGACGCCCCATTGTCCGACGACAATCTTGCTGACAACGTTGCTCAGCCCCCAGACGAGGCAGATGGCAATCAGCAGGGCAAGGTCGCGCAGCGACATGGTCGGGCCTTCGTTGGCGCACGCCGGACGTCGACGTGGCGCGACTGGTAGAGCCTGCACGGCGTGCGTCAAGCATTCAACGGCCGCCACCTCTTCCCTTGTTGTCGCAACCGTGGAATAGCGCCGCCATGTGACGCGCGACGGAGGCGGCGATGGCGACAAGCGAAATCAAGCAACTGGTGCTGCGCCAGCCCGATGACTGGCACGTGCATTTGCGCGACGGCGCCATGCTCGGTGCGGTGGCGAACCAGACAGCGCGGCAGTTCGCGCGCGCCATCGTCATGCCCAACCTGTCGCCGCCGGTGACCAGTGTCGCCGCTGCCGCCGCCTACCGCGACCGCATCATCGCGGCCGTCGATCCGGCGTACGGCTTCACGCCACTGATGACCGCCTATCTGACCGACAGCAGCGACGGCGCCGAATTGGCGCGTGGCCATGCCGAGGGTGTGTTCACCGCCGCCAAGCTGTATCCGGCGAACGCCACCACCAATTCGAGCCACGGCGTCACCCGCATCAAGGCGCTGTATCCGGCGCTCGAAGCCATGCAAAAGGCCGGCATGCCGCTGCTGGTCCACGGCGAAGTCACCGACCGCGACATCGACATCTTCGACCGCGAGGCGGTGTTCATCGAGCGCGTGCTGGCGCCGCTGCTCAAGGACTTCCCCGGCCTGAAGACGGTATTCGAACACATCACCACCGCCGAAGCCGTGGCGTTCGTGCAAGCCGCCGGCGCCAATGTCGCCGCCACCATCACGCCGCACCACCTCGCGCTCAACCGCAACGCCATGTTCGACGGCGGCATCCGCCCGCACGCCTATTGCCTGCCGGTCATCAAGCGCGAACGCCACCGGCTGGCGCTGCGCGCCGCGGCTGTCTCCGGCTCGCCGAAGTTCTTCCTCGGCACCGATTCCGCCCCGCACGCCGCACCGACCAAGGAAGCCGCATGCGGCTGCGCCGGCATCTACAACGCCCCCTATGCGATGGAGAGCTACGCCAAGACCTTTGCCGAGGAGGGCGCGCTCGACAGGCTCGAAGGCTTCGCCAGCGAACACGGCCCGCGCTTCTACGGCCTGCCGCTCAATGCGGGCACGGTGACGCTCGATCGCGTCGACACGCTGGTGCCCGCCGACCTGCCCGCTGCCGGCACGACTATCGTGCCATTCCATGCCGGTGAGACATTGGCGTGGCGGTTTTCAAGAGGCTGAAGACTAAAGAGCCTCCGGCGGGCAGGCCTGAGGCCTGCACCCAACACCTAGTCATTCCCGCGCAGGCGGGATTCCATGCAACGGGGCCGAAGGTGGATTCCCGCCTGCGCGGGAATGACAAAGTGCTCTTTCAATCGGGTGCAGGCCTCAGGCCTGCCCGCCGGAGGCCCTTCTAAGCCGCCACCGCCTTGCGCGCCGTCGCCCGGATCATGTCGCTGGCCTTTTCGGCGATCATGATTGTCGGGGCGTTGGTGTTGCCCGACACCAGTCGCGGCATCACCGAGGCGTCGACAACGCGAAGGCCGTCGATGCCGTGGACGCGGCAATCGGGGCCGACGACGCTGCGCGGATCGTCCGCCCGGCCCATCGCACAGGTGCCGACGGGGTGGTAGATTGTGCTGCCGGATTCACGGATGAACGCGAGCATGTCGGCGTCGGTTTCGACCGCGGTGCCGGGCAATTGCTCATGGTCGATGTAGGGCGCCAGTGCTGGTTGCGCGGCGATCTTGCGGCCCCAGCGCATGCCGGCGACGATGGTGTCGCAATCGACCTGCGCGCTGAGGTAGTTGGGTTTGATCGACGGGTGGTCGAACGGGTTGGCGGTGCGCAGGTGGATGGTGCCGCGGCTTTCGGGGCGCAGCTGGCACGGCGCGATGGTCAGGCCGGGCGTGCGTTCGAGTTCCATCACCTGGTGCAAGGTCAGCTTTTCGACGTCCATTGTCGCGGGCAGGATATGGAACTGCACGTCGGGCCCGCTGAGGCCGGGGCGGGTGCGGACATAGGCCTGGATATGCGCCGCCGACAGCGCCAGCAGCCCCTTGCGCGATACCGCATAGCGCGCCGCCTCGCGCACCAGCCGCCAGCCGCGGCTGAGTTCGTTGACCGACAGGCAGCCGGGCTTCAACCGGAACTGCGCGCTGACGACGTAATGGTCCTGCAGGTTGGTGCCAACGCCGGGCAACGCCTGCACGACATCGATGCCCAGCGGCTTCAACACCTCGGGGTCGCCGATGCCCGACAATTCGAGCAACTGCGGTGAGTTGACCGCGCCGCCGGCCAGAATGACCTCGCGCCGCGCCTTGGCTTCGACCACCACGCCCTTCTGGTTGTAGCGCACGCCGGTGGCGCGCTTGCCGTCGAAGGTGATGCGTTCGGCCTGCGCGTTGATTTCGAGCTTGAGGTTGGCGCGGTTCAGCGCCGGGCGCAGATACGCCATCGCCGCCGACCAGCGCCGGCCGTTCTTCACCGTCATCTGGAAATAGCTGATGCCGTCCTGGCTTTCGCCGTTGACGTCATTGTTGAACGGGATGCCGGCTTCGACCCCGGCCGCGATGCAGGCGTCCGAAATCGGGTGGTGATCGGCGGGGTCCGACACGTTGAGCGGCCCGTCGCTGCCGTGCAGATCATCGTTGAGGCGCTCGTTGCCCTCGGCGCGCTTGAAATACGGCAGCACGTCCGAATAGCTCCAGCCGGCGCACCCAAGCTGCGCCCATTGGTCATAGTCCGCTGCCTGGCCGCGCACATACAGCAGCCCGTTGATCGACGATGAGCCACCCAGCACCTTGCCGCGCGGCCAGACATGCGGGCGGCCGCCGCTCGACGGGTCCTCGTCGGTTTCGTACAGCCAGTTGACCTTGGGGTCCTTGAGCGTCTGCGAATAGCCGACGGGGATGTGGATCATCGGGTTGGTGTCCTTGCCACCCGCTTCGAGCAGCAGCACCGTCGCACTGCCGTCCTCGGTCAGCCGGTTGGCCAGCACGCAACCGGCGCTACCGGCGCCGATGATGATATAATCGAATTCCACGAACCGCTCCCCGGATGTTTTACTTGGGGAGACACTGCGCCAAATCAGCGCGCGGGGAAAGTACGTATCAGCACTACCAGTGCTATCCGGGGTTACCGGCTTTCCAGCGCGCTTCGAGCTTGGCCTCAAGCTTGTCACCCAGCCCGCGCGACACCAGGCTCAGCCCCTGCAACTCGACGCGGTCGGACCGCAACGTCCGCGGGTGCAGTGTATAGCCGAGGTCATAGAGCGCGGTATCGGTAATCGTTTCGCCGTTCACTTCGAACTTGGTGATGATGCCCACCGGCATGCGGCCGGTGAAGGTGCCGTCATGTTCGGGCACGGTCTTGAGCAGCCCGTCCTCGAACCAGCTCGCGTCGATATGCGCGTCGCCGGTGGTGTCGACGGCGTCGGCATCAAGCGCCTTGGGGAAGATGACCGTCTGCGTCTGCACGACAATACCGTCGGCGCTGGCGCTGAGATCGAGCCGCGCGCCGTCATCGACAGCGCGGCCGGTCAGCGTCAGCTTGGGCTTGGCGACGGGCGCTGCTTCGCGGGCTTCGTTGCGCGCGCGCTCCTGATGGCTGTCCCAGAAACTCGCCGCCGAAATCAGCAGCGCGATGACGCCGACGGTTTCGGCAAAGGTCAGCCAGCGTCGGCGGCGGCGCGCCTCGGCAGCGGCAGGCGTTTCGGCACCGGCGGGACGATCGACGGGGTCGGGCAGCGGGGTCATGCAGGTCCTCGGTTGGCTGAACCGATGATGTGGGACGCGCCTTGCGACGGTGCAATGCTGCGCCCCAAATTTGTGGTGTTAGTTGCAGCCGGCGTTGCCATGGCCCTTGACGCAGGTCTTGCCGCCCGGACCCTGCGCGACGCCGTAGCCGTTCTTCGACTTGGCGGTGACGCCGGTGTTGGTCTGCGTGGTCTTGACGCCGTTGTACGGGTTGGTGGTCTGCACCGCCGCCTTGCCGGTGTTGGGGTTGTAGGCGGCCTTGTCGCCGTAGGCGCCGGTCGCGGTGGTGACGCCTGACGGGTAGCGCGTCGCAGTGGCGACCGGTGCGGCGACCACGGCGCGCGGGGCGACGACGACGGGGGCAGGGGCGACAACGACCGCCTTGGGCGCGGCAACCGCTGCCGGTGCAACCACGGCGCCCGCCGCGGTTTCGCAGACGGTGCGGCCGTAGCGGCCGGTGACGCATTCGGCAGCGTGCGCGGTGTTGGCGAGGAAGACCGAGCTGGTCAGCAATGCCGTGGCGGCGAGAAAGACGAACTTCATGGAGCACTCCCTGACGGCGGATGCTGCGGACATCAGGTCACGCAGGCATTCCGCTGTGCAGGGAGATGCTAAGCCTTTGCCGGGTTGGCGGCAAGCGCCGCCTATTCGGCGCAGTTCACGCAGCGGGTCGCGGTGGGGACGGCGCGGAGGCGGGCGGCGGGGATTTCGGCGCCGCAGTTGC
>CALDHQ010000114.1 GCA_937894055.1 uncultured Polymorphobacter sp. | reverse complement strand
CAATCTGTACGAAGAATCGACGTTTCACGAAGTTTACAGCGGCTGGCGAAAATATCTGCGCCTCTAGAGGGTTAAGTCGCCAGAACATAACCTATCTGGCGATATTTGTCAAATGCGCGGCGCGCCCGACAACCGGCGTCGAACCCCCTCTCCCCGCTCGCTGGTGCGAGTCGCCCTCCCGTGCCGGGCGGGGATCAGGGGGCGATGTAGCAGGCCCGGGCTGGTCGCTCGACTTCGCGTGCCGCATGAGCGGCGCTTTTGCACTTTGACCGGGGACACGGTCGCGTCAGTCGCGCCCCATAACGGCAAGCGGGGTGAAGCAACCGGCAATCAGCCGGCTGGCATCGAACGGAATCTCGTCGAAGTCGTCGAGCACGCCATCGGCATGCATCCGCGTTTCGGCGGCGTCTAGGCTCGCCTTGTCGGGCCATATTTGCCAGACGAAGACGATCTTTTCACCCGGCTTGGCAGCGACAGCGCGGCGGAAGTCGGTGTGCTTGCCATCGGGGACGAAGTCTTCCCATGATTCGACGATTTCCACGCAACCATAGGCCTTGAACACCCGCGCGCTGTTTTCGGCCCAGGCGCGATAGGCGTCCTGCCTGTCGGCCGGAACGGGAATGATCATGCCTGCGACATACATGGTGCTGCCTCCCTTGGTGCGGTCCGGGTCGCTCAATCGGCTGCGGCGAAATGCGCCAGCTGGTCGGCGTGCGCCTTGGCGAACGCCGGGCGGGCGGTGGCGCGGGTGACATAGGCGCGCGCGGCGGGATGCGATGCCAGCCGGTCGAAGCGGTCGACCAGGCGCAGCACGTCGGCCATCATTATATCGGCCACCGAAAAGTCGCCCGCCAGCCATTCGCGCGCCGCCAGAACCGGTTCGAGGTGGCCCAGCCGCGCTTCGAGGAACGCGTCGAAGCGCTCCCACGCCGGCGACGGAGTGCCGTCGGCGGGCCGCAGCAGCCACCACGGCAGGCTCGCCATTTCGACCGAATTGAGCGCCGCGAACAACCATTGGATCGCGGTGCTGCGCGCAACAGGGTCGTCAGGCAGCAGCGCCGTGCTGCGCTCGCCCAGATGCAGCAGGATCGCGCCGCTTTCGAAAATCGACAGCTCGCCGTCGGTCAGCCACGGCACCTGGCCGAACGGCTGGTGCGCGAAATGGTCGGCGTCGCGGTGCTGGAACGGCACGCTGGCGACGCGGTACGGCAGCCCGGCCTCCTCGAGCGCCCAGCGCACGCGCAGGTCGCGGACAAGACCCCGTGGCATTTCGGGAACCCAATCATAAGTCGTGAGCACCAGTCCGGTCATGCGCCTTTGCCTCCCCCTGCCATGCGATTATGCCGCATCTGCGCGCTTCAATCGAGCCGCGACATGCGCTAGGAGGCGCGCGTCACCCGCAGTCCGCAGGAAATCCCCGCCCATGAATACCGACCACGTCAAGATCACCCGCGCGCTGCTGTCGGTATCCGACAAGACCGGGCTGATCGAGCTCGGCCAGGCGCTCGCCAAGCGCGGCGTCGCGCTGCTGTCGACGGGCGGCACCGCCAAGGCGCTGCGCGATGCCGGGCTGGACGTGACCGACGTGTCCGACCACACCGGCTTCCCCGAAATGATGGACGGCCGCGTCAAGACGCTGCACCCGACGATCCATGGCGGGCTGCTGGCACTGCGCGATGACGCCGGCCATGTCGCATCGATGACCGAGCATGGCATTGCGCCGATCGACCTGGTGGTGGTCAATCTGTATCCGTTCGCGGCGACGGTGGCGCGCGGCGCCGACCGCCCCGACATCATCGAAAACATCGACATCGGCGGTCCGTCGATGGTGCGCTCGGCCGCCAAGAACCACGGCTTTGTCGCCATCGTCACCGACCCCGCCGACTATCCGGCGATCATCGCCGAGCTCGATGCCAATGACGGCGCGACGCGGCTGGAGACGCGCAAGCGCCTCGCCGCCAAGGCGTTCGCCGCGACCGCGACCTACGATTCGATGATCGCCAGCTGGTTCGCCTTTGCCGACCAGGGCCAGATGTTCCCCGAAACGCTGCCGATCATCGCGCAGCGCGGCGACGTGCTGCGCTACGGCGAGAACCCGCACCAGCAGGCGGCGTTCTACCTGCCCGCCGGCCCGCACGGCCGCGGCATCGGCCAGGCGACCCAGGTGCAGGGCAAGGAGCTGAGCTACAACAACCTCAACGACGCCGACGGCGCGCTCGACCTGATTGCGGAATTTGCCGATGGCCCGCCGACCGTCGCCATCATCAAGCACGCCAATCCGTGCGGCGTGGCGCAAGGCGCGACGCTCGCCGAAGCCTATGCCAAGGCGCTGGCGTGCGATCCGGTGTCGGCGTTCGGCGGCATCATCGCGGTCAACCGTCCGCTCGACGAAGCGGCGGCGCTGGCGATGACGGCAATCTTCACCGAAGTCGTGGTGGCGCCGTCCGCCGACGATGCGGCGAAGGCGGTGTTCGCATCGAAGAAGAACCTGCGGCTGCTGCTGACCGGCGACCTGCCCAACGCCGGGCGTGGCGGGCTGACCGTCAAGACCATCACCGGCGGCTATCTGGTGCAAACGCGCGACAACACCGGCATCCCCGAAGGCCGCAAGATCGTCACCAAGCGCGCGCCGACGCCGCAGGAAGAAGCCGACATGCTGTTCGCGTGGCTGGTCGCCAAGCACACCAAGTCGAACGCCATCGTCTATGCCAAGGGCGGCGCGACGGCGGGCATCGGTGCCGGGCAGATGAGCCGGCTCGATTCAGCGCGCATAGCCGCTTGGAAGGCCCGCGACGCCGCCGAAACCGCCGGCTGGGCGCAAGTCGCCACCATCGGCAGCGCCGTCGCGTCGGATGCGTTCTTCCCGTTCGCCGACGGGCTGATTGCCGCAGCCGACGCCGGCGCCACCGCCATCATCCAGCCCGGTGGCTCGATCCGCGACGCCGAAGTCATTGCCGCGGCCGACGAGCGCGGGCTGGCGATGATCTTCACCGGCGAGCGGCATTTCCGGCACTAAGAGCCTCCGGCGGGCAGGCCTGAGGCCTGCACCCGATTGTTTGGCGCTCTTCAAATGGGTGCAGGCCTCAGGCCTGCCCGCCGGAGGCCCTTGAATCCTCTCCCAGCTTCCGGCACCAAAGCGACGCTGGATTCAGGGGGATGCCATGTTGTTTGAAGTGCCACAGTTCATACCCGACGCGCAGCGGCTGTCGCAGATCTTCTCGGCAGCGGCAGCGCCGACGTTTTTCCTGGGTTCGGTTGCCGCGTTCGTGTCGCTGATGTCGTCGCGGCTGGGCGCGGTCACCGACCGCGTCCGCAGCCTCAACGCCATCGACGAAAGCGACGCGACGCGCGCGCATCTGAAGGCCGACATTGAGCGCCTGCGTCGGCGCGCGCGCTATTTGCACAGCGGCATGGTTGCGGCATTGCGCGCCGGCATCTGCGCGACGCTGCTGCTGGCGGTGTTGTTCGTGACCGAGTTCATGGGCTTTCACTACGCCTATGGTGCGGGCATGCTGTTCATTGTCGCGACGGTGTTTCTGGGCTTCGCGCTGCTCCGCTTCGCGCAGGAAGCGCGCATCGGCTACGGCGAGGCCGACGAACTGCAATAGCGAAGGCCCGCCATGGAAGCCCCCGAAGTCCATACGCCGCACGCGCACCCTTCGGGCAAGGGCTGGCTCGACATGGCGCTCGGCGGGTCGGCGTTCATCATTTCGCTGGTATCGCTTTGGCTTGGTATCCAGCACGGGCGCGCGATGGAAAAGCTGGTCGCGGCGAACAGCTGGCCCAACATTGAATTCGACACGATTGTCGACCGGCGTGGCGCCACCGGTGCCGAATTGAAGCTGCAGCTCGACAACAACGGCATCGGTCCGGCGCGCGTCGAGACGCTTGAACTGTGGTATCGTGATGCGCCGCTTGCCGATATCGCGGCGCTGGTGCAGGCGCTCGGCGGCAGCGCCGCGTTCAAGGTCGAAAGCGCCAGTGTCAGCGGCTTTGTCATCGGCGCGCAGCAAAAGCAGATGCTGGTGACGCTGACCGCGACCGATGGCGTGCGCTATGTCGAGACGTTGTTGCAGGGCGCCGGCGCCATCAAGGCGCGCATTTGCTACTGTTCGGTGTTCGACGAATGCTATGTCAACGATACCCGTGACCGCCAGCCGCGCCCGCAGCGCGTCGATAGCTGCCCGGTGCCCAGGCAGCCGTTCCGTGACGACATGACCACGGCCGAACTCGCGACGATGGCGGCGGCGCTACCCGCGAAGGCGCGCTAGCCGAGCCCCTTGCCGCGCACGAACAGCAAACGGTCGGGGCCGCGGAAGCCGACCGTCCAGATGACGGCGGCGTACACGCCAAGCACCAGCGGAATGCCGACAAGCAGCTGCACCAGCCCGTGCAATTGTTGCACCGCCAACCCGACGAGTATCGCGGGCAGCGCCGCCACCAGCAGCGACCAGCGCCAGCCGATGACCGGCGTGTCGAGCACGCGGCGCAGCAGTTCGGATTTGGTCAGCGCCAGGAACAACGCGGCAATCGCCAGCCCCGCCGCCGCACCGACACCGCCGTAAATCGGCACCAGCCACAGCGTGATGCCGGTCTGCAGCAACAGCCCGGCGATCGACAGCACGAGGTTCGATTTGCGGCGCAGATAGATCAGCGCGGTTTCCGAAATCGCCGCCTGCGCGCCGAAAAATTCGACCAGCAGCAGCAGCGCCAGCACGCCGGTGCCCGCCGCAAATGTCGCGCCGAACATCGCGAGGCTGGCCTCTCCGGTGAAGCCCAGTGCGAGGCCGGCGCCGAGCTGGGCTGCGGCAATCCAGAAGCCGACCTGGCGGATATGCGCGGCAACGCCGGCGGTGTCGCCGACCGCGAGCGTCCGCGTGACGACCGGTGCGAGGATCGAATCGAAGCTGCTCTTGAGCTTGCCGGGTAGCGTGGCGATTTGCTGCGCGATGAAATAGATGCCGACGACTTCGGCGCTGGCAAAGCGCCCGAGGATGAAGATGTCGAGCCGCCGCGAGCCCCATTCGGCGGCGTCGGCACCCGCCAGCGGCAGGTTGGCGCGCGCCAGTTCGAACAGCCGGCGCCAGTGCGGCGACCACCCTGACGGCCAGCCGAATTCGCGCAGCAGCGGCCGCATACTGGCCACCATCGCCGCAACCATCGATGCAGCATAGGCAATCAGCAGCCCGTCGCGTTTGAGCGGGGTGAACGCCATGAGCAACGCGACAATCGCCAGCGTCCAGGGCTCGACCACCGAGCGCGCCACCACCGCGACGCCGAGGCGGTTGCGGAACGCCATCGCGGCAATCGCCACGTCGGAGGTGACAATCGCCACCGCCATCAGCGGCAGGATGCGGTCGAAACCGCCACCGCCGCCGTTGGGAAACACGATACCCGGCACCGCATATAGCAGCAGCGCGCCGGCGATCGCCGCAATCCACGCCAGCAGCAGTGCATCGGCGACAATCTGCGGTTCGGGCAGCGCGCCTTCGGCTAACTCGGCGGCGAGGCCGCGCTTCAATCCGAGCGTGGCGAGTTGCGCCATCAGTTCGATGACCATCGTCGCATAGGCAAACAGCCCGAGCGCTTCGGCGCCGTACATGCGCCCGGCAATAAACAGGAACGGCAGGCGCGCGCCGAGGCGCAGCAGGAAGCCGCCAAAACTGACGCGCCCGCCGCGCGCCAGCAGGTCGGTATCGGCAGTATCGCTCATGACGTCAGCGCGTCATTGCGGCGCGTGGACCCGCCGGTAGCGGCCCTTGAGGTAGAGCAGCGGGTCGCGCGCATGTTCGTAGCGCAGGCGCTCGATGCGGCCGACCATGATGATGTGGTCGCCGCCGTCATGTTCGGCGTGCAGGCTGCAGGCAAAACTGGCGAGCGCGTCCGACAGGATCGGCAGCCCGTCCCAATCCTCCCACACCGCATCGGCGAAGCGATCGACATTGCGCGCGGCAAAACGGTTGGCGACCGCTTCGGATTCGCGGTGCAGCACATTGACCGCGAAGCGGCCGGTGGCGCGCAGCACCGGCAGCGCCGACGCGGTTTTCGCCGGGCAGAACAGCAGCAGCGGCGGATCGAGCGACAGCGACGTGAAGCTGTTCGCCGTCAGCCCGACACTGACACCATCGGCACCACGCCCGGTGATGACGGTGACGCCGGTGGCAAAGCAGCCGAACGCATCGCGCAACGTCCGCGGCTCGAACGGTCCGGCGGCGTCTATCGTGTCAATCGGTGCGGGGGTGTCCATGGCAGCGTCGTTAAAGCAACTGGCGGGTGGCTGCAAATCGCCGTCAGGCGACTTCGGCGCGGTCGCGCAAACCATCGGCGGCGATGATGCGCACCGAACGCACCGAGGCCATTTCGATGACGCCGGCCGCCTTGAGCCGCGTCATCTGCCGGCTGACGGTTTCAATCGTCAGCCCGAGCACATCGGCAATCTGCGCACGCGTCAGCGGCAGGTCGAACGCCGCGCCGGGTGCGGCCTTGAGTCGCTGCTCCATCGCCAGCAGAAAACTGGCGACGCGTTCTTCGGCGGATTTGCGCCCGAGCAGCACCATCCATTCGCGGGTGAAGTCGAGTGCCTCGAGCGTGCTCGCCAGCAGCTGGCGTTCAAGCTTGGCGAGGTCGGTCAGCGCCGCTTCGAAATTCTGGCGCGGGTAGACGCACAGCTCGACATCGGTCAGCGCAGTAACATCGGTGTCGGTGCGCACCCCGAACAGCCGGCCGACGAAATCGGCGGGAAACAGCAACCCGACAATGGCTTCGCGGCCGTCACCAGTGGTGCGCGCCAGCTTGAGCACGCCCGACACGATGTTGGCGAAGATCGGGCTGACGCTGCCGGCGCGGATGATCGTCTCGCCGCGGGTGAAGCGCTTTTTGTGGCCGATCTGGCTGAGCTTGAGCAGTTCATCGTCGTCGAGCGCCGCGCACAGCACCTGGTTGCGCATCGCGCAATCGGCACACGGCGATGTCGGGAGCGGCGATTCCATTACGGCTATGTAGGCGCAGGCGCGCGCGATTGCCAGTTTTGCATGTTGATCTGCATCAATGTTGCCGCCGAGCGACTCGCCTACACTCATTGCGGGGATGGAAGGCTGGTATGGCGCAGATTACCTATATCGAGCACGGCGGTACCGAACATCATGTCGATGTGCCCAACGGGCTGTCGGTCATGGACGGCGCCAAGCGCTTTACCATTCCCGGCATTGATGGCGATTGCGGCGGCGCCTGCGCCTGCGCGACCTGCCATGTCTATGTCGATCCGACGTGGCGCGACCGCCTGCCACCCATCGAGGAACTCGAGGAGGCGATGCTCGACTTCGCCTTTGATGTCACCGCCGACAGCCGGTTGAGCTGCCAGATCAAGGTCGATGACAACGTCGATGGACTGATCGTCCGCACGCCCGCCCGCCAATACTAAACCTTGGGAGAACCACCATGAACGTGCACCAAAAAGACCTCGGCACTTCCGGTTCGGACTGGAAGGTCAACATGAACCCCGACGACATCTACCGGACGCCGATGGATATCGCCTGGACGTTCAAATACCTGATGTCGGGCGACAAGGTCGAAGACCTGTACAAGCGCGCCAAGCAGAACCAGTGGGATTCGGACGAGCTGCTGCCGTGGGACACCGTCGTCGATCCGTCGAAGCCGCTGATCAACGATGCCAACGACATCTATCACCGCATGCCGTTCTTCAAGAAACTGTCGAAGTCGCAGCAGGAAACCTTCACCGCGCATTCGACGGCGCAATTGCTGTCGCAGTTCCTGCACGGCGAGCAGGGCGCGCTGATGACCGCGGCCTGCGTCACGCATTCGGTGCCTGACGCGACCGCCAAGCTGTATGCCGCGACGCAGACGATGGACGAGGCGCGCCATGTCGAGGTCTACGCCAGATATTGCGACAAGATCGCCATCGTCTATCCGATGTCGCTGTGGCTCAAGGCGCTGATCGACGCGACGCTCAAGGCCGACCGCTACGAAAAGGTCATGATCGGCATGAACATGATCGTCGAAGGGCTGGCGCTCGGGGCGTTCAACAACATGTACCGCACGACGCAATGCGACCTGCTCAAGAAGCTGACGTTCAACGTCATGCGCGACGAATCGCGCCACGTGTCGTTCGGCCATTCGTACCTTGAACCGGTCATCGCGCGGCTGCACCCCGACGAGGTCGAGGACCTCGCCGATTTCGCGTTCCAGGCCGTCAACATTCTGGCGCATGGCGGCACTGCCGGCACGCTCGCCAGCCGTGTCGACCCGGGCTTCCTGCAGGTGCTCGACAACAGCGGCATCGAGCATGAGGACTTCTTCAAGGGCGTCGAGGCCGCCGCCGCCGACGGCATCGAACAGACGCTGCCGCCGGGGCAGATCCACTCGCTCAAGGACCTGATGCTGCCGGCGCTCGCCCGCGTCGGGCTGCTGACGCCGCTGGCGCGCCAGAAGTACGAGGAGGTCGGTATCCCGATCTTTGAAGACCTGCGCGTCCTGCAGGCAATGGAGGGCGGCCACCCGGTCGCCGCTTAAACGGTCGCCGGCGCGGCTTGCGGGCCGCGCCGGTGCACCACCCGAGGAAAGCCGTCATGTCCAGACCATCCAGCGACTTGGCCAATGATGCCAGCATTGCGGGTTTTCACGCCACGGTGCTCGACGGCCTGCCCGAAGCGGTGATCGTCGCCACGCCTGACGGCCGCATCACCTTCGTCAACGCTGCCGCCGAAACTTTGCTCGGTTATGATAGCGCCGAAGTCGTCGGCGAGCCAATCACCGTGCTGGTGCCGCGCCAGAGCGACCGCCGCGTCGATCCGGTGGCGTGGCTGGCGCGCTGGGCCGCCGAGCCCGACGCCACTGCGGCGCGCTATGTCGACCTGATCGCGCGCCGCGCCGATGGCCATGAAATGCCCGTCGAAGTCCGCGTCCGCGCCGGTGTCGTCGGGGATAGCGACCGCTTCTTCATCACCGTGCGCGACAACAGCCGGCGCCGCGCCGAAGCGACCGCGCTCAAGGATGCCAACCTGCGCGCCGCACGGATATTGATGGTCGCCGAAGACGCCATCGTCTCGGTCGACGCGCACCAGAAAATCATCCTGTTCAACCTCGCTGCCGAGCGCATGTTCGGCTACCGCGCCGAGGAAGTCATCGGCCAGCCGCTGTCGATATTGATTCCGTTGGCGGCGCGCGCCGGGCATGGCCGCCAGGTCGAAGCCTTTGGTGCGGCGCGCGACGCGTCACGCATGATGAGCGAGCGCCCCGGCGTGCTCGGCGTGCGCCGGTCGGGCGAAACCTTCCCGCTTGAAGCGACGATCACCAAGGTCGAGGCGGCGGGCGCGCTGACCTATACCGCGCATCTGCGCGATGTAACGACGCGCAACGAAGTCCGCGACCGCCTGCTCGAAAGCGAACGCCGCACGCGTGCGGTGTTCGACCATGCCACCGAAGGGCTGGCGCTGCTCGACCGGCATGGGCTGGTGCTCGAAATCAACCACGCCGGCACGGCCTTGACTAGCGGCGGCATTGCTACCGGCGTCGCACTGTGGGAACTGCCGTGGCTCGGCGCCGGCGATACCGCGCCGCTGCGTGACGCTATTTTGCGCGCTGGTGCCGGCAGTGCGGAAACGTTGACGGCCGAACTGCAAAGGGGCGGCGCGCCGCTGCCCGTCGAAGTGCGGCTGACGCCGATCGCGGGCGACGACGGCGTGCGCTACATCCTGGTCGAAGGGCGCACGGCGTAAGCTGCAATCCTCCAACAAGAACAGAGTCATTCCCGCGCAGGCGGGAATCCACGACATACGCCGCGTTCGACGTGGATTCCCGCCTGCGCGGGAATGACGGCGTGAACTAAACGGCCTAAGCAGCGCATTGCCGTTTGGCGCGACCTCGGCCACACTCGGGCAAAACCCGGGAGGCCTGCATGTCCGAACTCGTCCAGCTGTCGATCCACGACGGCGTCGCCACGGTGACCTTCAACAACCCGCCGCGCGGTTACATGAACGCGCCGCAGGTCGATGCCGCGAACGTCATTGTCGACACGCTCGAAGCGCTCGATGACGTGCGCGCGGTCATCTTCACCGGCGGCGTGCCGGGCGTGTTCATCCGCCACTATGACGTCGGCGAGCTGGTCGCCATTTCGAAGCAGTTGCGCGGCGGGCACGTCGATGACCGGGCGCTCGCCGAACAGGCGCGCGGCGGCAATGCGGTGTCGGTGCTGTTCGACAAGGTCGCGGCGCTGCCGATGCCGACGATCGCCGCGATCGACGGCTTCGCACAGGGCGGCGGTTTCGAATTCGCGCTGTGCTGCGACTTCCGCATCGCGGCGCGCGGCGACTACCGCATCGGGCTGCCCGAAACCAACATCGGCATCTTCCCCGGCGCCGGTGGCATCGAGCGGCTGAGCCGGCTGATCGGACAGGCACGCGCCACCGAAATGGTGCTGCGCGGCCGCACCGCCAGCCCAGAGGAAGCAGCGGCGATCGGCATGGTCAACTGGCTCGCCGACGGCAGCGCATTGCAAGCAGCGACCGGACTGGCGCGCGAGTTGGCGGCAAAGTCACCGCGCGCACTCGCCGATGCCAAGGCGCTGCTGCGCGGCGCGCAGGCGATGTCATTGGCCGACGGCATGGCCGAAACGCGCGCGCGCTTCCTGCTGCTGCTCAAGCACGACGATACCGCGCTGGCGGCGATGCAGGCGTTCCTCGCTACCGGCGAGGATATCAACCGGCGCTGATCAATCGCGGACGTAGCGCAGCGTGCCGTTGCCACGTTGCATCAGCAACGCATCTGGCGTCACCGTGAGTTTTTGGTCGCGGAAGTCGACGATGCCGAGATCGTTGGGCGTCAGCACAAAAACCAGGTCATTGGCGCGCGCCGCATCAATCGGGAACACCGGCGATTCGATGCCGTACATCGGCACGGCAAAGCGTACCGAAACCGGCGCGCGGGCTTCGTCGCCTGGACTCGTCCAGCCATAGTCCTGCGTGTAGCCGGTGCGCGGTTCGCCGCTGGCGTAGCGGATTTCGAAATCGACCAGTGCGACGCCACGGCCATTGGGGCCGACCACACGCAGCCGCAACGGGGCTTCGTTGGTGCGTGTTGTCGTGCCCGGCGCGATGACCGGCGACTTTGGGGTCGGCTGCGTCGTCAGTAGCACGGTGTCGCCGGCTTGCTTCCACACGCCTTCGGCCATTTCATCCAGCGCGCCGTAGCTTAGCCCGTAGCTGAATGTATGGTCGGCGCGGAGTTCGATTCCCGACGCGGCATCCTGCACGCCGGTCAGCCGGTAGCGGCCTTCGGGACCGGCGGCGACAGGTGCGGCTGCCAGCAGCAGCGCGGCAAGGGCGAAGCGAAACATGCCGCCATGCTGCCACGGCGCGGCGGGGCTTGCCAAGCCGGGAGTTGCCCCCGACACTGAGCGCACCAGCCATGGGGGAGTTTCCGATGTCCGCACGCCTAGCCCTTGCCGCCGGCGCCGTGCTGCTCACTGCCGCCGCGCCCGCGACCTATTATCCGAGCAGTCTGCAGCTACCGTTTTCGGAGGCCGTGCAGGCCGGCGACACACTGTATCTGGCCGGGCAGATCGGCGCGCCGCCGGGGCAGCGCGAGGTCGTGCCGGGCGGCATCGATGCGCAATCAAAACAGGCGATGGACAATATCGGCGATGTGCTCAAGCGGCGCGGGCTGAGCCATGCCGACCTGGTCAAATGCACCGTCATGCTCGCCGACATGGCCGACTGGCCGGCGTTCAACAAAGTCTATGCGACCTATTTCAAGCCCGGCCACTACCCCGCACGCAGCGCGCTCGGCGCCGCCGGGCTAGCCTATGGCGCCAAGGTCGAAGTCGAATGCATCGCGTATAACCCAAAGGCCAAATAGTCGGGTGCAGGGGTCACCCCTGCCCGCCGGAGGCTCTTACTTGGCGCGCACCAGATCCACATCGACAAAGTCGAGCGGCGCGCCGCGCGTCAGGGCCGGTTCGATGGTATCGCTGACCCACATCAGCTTGCCGGCCTTGTCGTTGATGCGTGCCGACACCGAATAGCTGGCCTGCGGTGCGACCTTGGCGGGGTCGAAGGTCATGATCCAGTGCAGCGGCACCTGGTTGCCGGTCGGCGTGATGGTGGTCGATGCGAGCAGCGGCGCCGGCGCATCGGCGACGCTGACGTCGCGGATTTCGACAGTGGCGGTGGCGCCTTCGGGCAGCGCCATGCGTTCGCGGTAGGTGATGGTGCCGGTGAGTGTGCCGGGGACGGTCTGCGACGGCTTGGCATGGCACTGGACGCGCGGCCGCGGGAAGACGCGGTAGCTGGCGGTTTCGCCGTCGCCGCGGATTTCATTTTCGCCGCCGATGTAGCGATAGCCCTTGTCGACGACGGTCTTGTACAGCACGATCTGGCCGTTGGGGCCGTCGATCAGCGCGACCTGCGTCGGGCGGCGGAACTGCACTTCGACTTCGCGGCCGTCGGCGCAGATGAAGGCGGCCTTCACTTCGATCGCGGCATCGGGGACGACTGGCGCGGCGACAGCGGGGGCGGCGAGCAGCAGGGCAATCAGATATTTGTGCATTGCAGTCCTCATGGATTCGGCAGCCCTTATGCCTGCAGCCGCCGCCGCGCTCAACATCAATGCGCGCATAGCGCGGGGATCAATGCGCGTCGCCCCAGCTGGCGCCGGTGCCGATTTCGACCGCCAGCGGCACGGCGAGCGGCGCGGCGGGCAGATTCGCAGCCTCCATCACCGTCTTGATGACCTTCGACGCCGCCTCGACTTCAGCGTCGGCGACTTCGAACACCAGTTCGTCGTGGACCTGCAGCAGCATGCGCGTGCCGGTCAGTCCGGCGCCGGCCAGCGCGGCGGGCATGCGGGCCATGGCGCGCTTGATGATGTCGGCGCTGGTGCCCTGGATCGGCGCGTTGACTGCGGCGCGTTCGGCGAACTGGCGCTCGCCGGCGTTCTTCGAGTTGATCATCGACAGGTGCGTCTTGCGGCCGAACAGCGTGCTGACATAGCCGCAGTCCTTGGCGCCCTGGATGGTTTCCGCCATGTAGCGGCGGATGCCGGGGAAGCGCGAGAAATACAGTTCGATATAGCGCGCCGCCTCGCCGCGATCGATGCCGAGGCGCTGCGCCAGCCCGAACGCCGAAATGCCGTAGATGATCGAGAAGTTGATGGTCTTGGCGCGCGCGCGGGTGTCGCGGGTGACTTCGCCGAACACTTCCTGCGCGGTCAGCGCATGGACGTCGCCGCCCGCCGCATAGACCGCCTTGAGCGCCGGTTCATCGGCAATCGCCGCGACCAGCCGCAGCTCGATCTGGTTGTAGTCGGCGGCCAAAATCGTGTGACCGGGCTCCGCCACGAACGCATAGCGGATCTTGCGGCCCATTTCGGTGCGGATCGGGATGTTCTGCAGATTGGGGTCGTTCGATGACAGCCGCCCGGTCGAGGTCGCCGCCAACGCAAAGCTGGTGTGGACGCGGCCCGTCGCCGGGTTGATCTGCGCCTGCAATGCGTCGGTGTAGGTCGATTTGAGTTTCGAGTTCTGGCGCCAGTCGAGCACCTTTGCGGCGATTTCGACCCCGTCGCCGGCGAGGCGTTCAAGCTCGGTGACGTCGGTCGTCCAGGCGCCGGTCTTGCTGCTTTTCTTGCCGGTCTTGAGGCCCATTTTCTCGAACAGGATTTCGCCGAGCTGCTTGGGGCTGCCGATGGTGAACGGCCCGCCGGCGATCTCGAAAATCTGCGTCTCTAGCGCGGCAATCTCGACCTCATACGCCGCCGACAGCCGCGCCAGTGCAGCGCGGTCGACCTTGATGCCGGCGATTTCCATGTCGGCGATGACCGCGACCAGCGGCCGGTCGACGGTTTCGTAGATGCGCGTGCCGCCTTCGCGCCACAGCCGGTCGCGCAGCACGCCGTGCAGCCGCAGCGTCACATCGGCGTCTTCGGCGGCATATTCGGTGGCGCGGTCGAGCGGCACGAAATCGAAGGTGATCGCGGCTTTCGCGGTACCGGTCACTGCCTTGAACGGAATCGGCGTGTGGCCGAGGTGCTTCGCCGAAAGCTCGTCCATGCCGTGCCCGCCACGCCCGGCATCGAGCGCGTAGCTCAGCAGCATCGTGTCGTCATAAGGCGCCAGCCCCGGCACGCCATGGCGGCGCAGCACGATCAGGTCGTATTTGAGATTCTGCCCGACTTTGAGCACCGCCGCGTCGGCGAATAGCGGGTTGAGTGCGGCAATGACGGTCGGGATGTCGAGCTGTTCGACGGCCTCGGCGAGCAGCCCCTCGCCCTTCTTGTGCGCGACCGGAATATAGCACGCCAGCCCCGGTTCGAGCGCGAGACTCACGCCGACCAGCGCGGCACGCGTCGCGTCGAGGCTGTCGGTTTCGGTATCGACCGCGACGAGCCCGCGCGTCCGCGCCTCGGCCACCCACCACGCCAGCCGTTCGGGCGTCGTGACGGTTTCATAGTCCTTGTGGACGAACGCCACATCGGGCGCCGGCGCGGGGCCGGCGGCATCGGCCTCCATCTCGCGGCCGAGCTTGGCCATCAGCGAGCGGAAGCCGTGCTTGGTCAGGAACGCGCCGAGCGGACCGTGCGGCGGGTCCTTGAGCGTCAGGTCGGCGAGCGGCACGGCAAGCGGCAGATCGTCCTTGAGGCTGACCAGCACGCGCGACATCCGCGCATTGTCGGCGTGTTCGGCCAGCGTGTCGCGCAGCTTGGGGCGCTTCACCGCATCAAGGTTGGCGAGCAAATTGTCGACCGTGCCGAATTCGAGGATCAGTTCGGCGGCGCCCTTGGGACCGATGCCGCGGACGCCGGGGATATTGTCCGACGTGTCGCCCATCAGCGCCAGCACTTCGCCGACCTGTTCGGGCGGCACCGCGAACTTTTCGATCACCCCGTCGCGGCCGATGCGGATGTTCTTCATCGGGTCGAAGATATCGAGCCCTGGCTGCACCAGCTGCATCAGGTCCTTGTCCGACGACACCACGGTGACGTTGAAACCTTCGGCGAGTGCGGCGAGCGCGTAGCTGGCGATGATGTCGTCGGCCTCGACACCCTGTTGGTCGATGCACGGCACCGAAAACGCCCGCACCGCGTCGCGGATCAGCGGGAATTGCGGCACCAGATCTTCGGGCGCCGGCGGGCGGTTGGCCTTGTACGCGGGGTACAAATCATTGCGGAAGGTCTTGGCGCCGGCGTCGAGGATGACTGCGAGATGTGTCGGCGCCTCGGCGGCGTTCAATTCCTCGATCAGCTTCCACAGCATCGCCGTAAAGCCATGCACCGCGCCGACCGGCGTGCCCTGCGGATCGGTCAGCTTGGGCAGGCTGAAATAGGCGCGGAAGATGTAGCCCGAACCGTCGACGAGATAGAGGTGCTGCTTGGTCATGGGACAGGGTTAGTGCATTTTCGGCGAGCGCGGAAGCGGTGCAACCTTATCCCTCCCCCCTGCGGGGAGGGCGACTCGGCATCTTTGCCGAGCGGGGTGGGGGTCCCGTCGGTGCCGTCGATGCATCCGGGGCAGACAGAGCAACCCCCACCCCGCTCGTGGCAAACACCACGAGTCGCCCTCCCCGCAAGGGGGAGGGAGAAGACGTCAGTGCGCTTTGGCGCTCAGGCTCGCGTAAATCGTCCGGACCCAGTCGTCGGGCTTGATGAAGCCGTTGCCCCATTGCGCATCCCAGGGTGCGGTAGGTTTCGTGGCAATGACTTGATCGACGCTCTTGCCGCCCGCCATCGCCTTTTCGACCGCAGCGATGCTCGCCACCAGCATGTCGCGGTAGGCGGTCATGCCGGCGCGGTC
>CALDHQ010000113.1 GCA_937894055.1 uncultured Polymorphobacter sp. | reverse complement strand
AGAATACGAGATTCTGTTAGATGAATTACGTCGTTACAATCCGGAAATGCTGGATAAAGACAAACTGATAGTCGTTTCCAAATGCGACATGCTGGATGACGAACTGAAAGCAGAATTGAAAACCGAATTAGACAAAGCCTTTAAAGGCACGCCTTATATGTTTATTTCTTCTGTAGCCAATCAAGGGTTGACTGAGCTGAAAGACAAACTTTGGGAAAATGTAAACGCTCTACAAAACGGATTAAAAGCAAAAGGATTTAAAAACCTTACAAATATTAGCGGTGGCTATGGTGCCATTAGCAAAGTTGATCCAAGTTCTACAGAAATTGTTACCCAAGCTTTTTCCGCAAAAGGTTTGGCTCGTTTGGCGATATTGCTCAGAAACTGATCCACTTCTGGTACATCACGAGCCATTTTGGGTGCCAGACTTAAGGCGGCGTAATTAGCAAAGCCCAACATCCGAGCCTCTTCATCGCGCAGGCGCAACTGGGAGAGCATGTTCTCAGTGTTATCCCATTCTGGCTGACCATGACCATATTGGCGGGCCAGTTCTGAAGTGCGGGTGATATAGGCTTCGTACATCAGGCGGCGCAATTCACGATTCGCTGCATCCAGTTTTTCGGTGGTTTCGAGCAGCGTCTTGCGCGCCGCGAGCGCCGCCGCCACCGCCTCGCGCAGGCCGTTGAGCAATGGCCCCTGGACCTGGCGCTCGTCGGGCGACATGCCGCCCAGCGTCTTGAGCAGCGCGGTGACGCTGCCCGACTTGCCGAGCGCGCCGACGCGCACGGCTTCGAGCGCATCAAGGCTGGCGGCAGCGTCGATGGCGCTGAGCAGGTCGGCTTGCAGGGTATCGGTCATCGGATGCTCGCATTTCTTTGCCGTCATCCCCGCGCAGGCGGGGATCCATCTTCGCGTCGCCGGCAGATGGATCCCCGCCTGCGCGGGGATGACGGCGGTGGTTTAGGTGAGCGCCGCCAAAAACGAAAGAGGCGCGGGAAGCTCTTCGCCGCCCGCGCCTCTCAATCGTTGATGCTGATCGCTTAAGCGGTGGCAACCGCCGGGCGGGCATCGAGCGCGGCTTGCGCCTGCGCGACGATGGCGCGGAACACATCGGGCTCGTGCATCGCGATGTCGGCCAAGACCTTGCGGTCCAGTTCGATCGACGCGAGCTTGAGCCCGTGCATAAAGTTGCCATAGGTCAGGCCGACTTCACGCGTTGCCGCGTTGATGCGCTGGATCCACAGCGCGCGGAAGTTGCGCTTGTTGACCTTGCGATCGCGGTACGCGTACTGGCCGGCCTTTTCGACGGCCTGCCGCGCGATGCGGATGGTGTTCTTGCGACGGCCATAATAGCCCTTCGCCTGTTCCAGAACCCGCTTGTGACGGGCGTGCGAGGTCGTCCCGCGTTTGACACGTGCCATGTGCGGTCTCCCTTACTTGCGCAGGCCGTAGGGTGCCCAAAGCTTGATCGTCCGGGCATCTGCCTCGGAGATCACTTTGGTCCCGCGGTTCTGGCGAATATACTTTGCGTTGTGGCTGATCAGGCGGTGGCGCTTGCCAACGACACCGTGCTTGACCTTGCCGTTTGCGGTGATCTTGAAGCGTTTCTTCACACCGCTCTTGGTCTTGAGCTTGGGCATTTTCGTCTCCTATGGACGCATCATTGAACAGCCACGGCAGCCCATTCAGCCGGGCCGTTCGGTCATGCGAAGCGTGGGCCTATAGCGGGGGTGCGCTGCAAACGCAACCACAGTCGCCCGATTTATCCGATTCAGCGCAACGCCTCAGGCGCGGCCGACGGTCGGGCTGAGCATCTGCGCGTTGATGCCGATCGCGGCATAGGCCGCCGTCCAGCGCTTGTCGGGGCGGGTTTCCCACAGCAGTGCATCCTCGGCGGGTGCCGCCTGCCAGCCGTGGCGCAGCATTTCGCCGTCGAGCTGCCCTGCCCCCCAGCCGGTGTAACCGACTGCCATCAACCAGTTCTTGGGTCCACGGCCGGCGGCGATGTCGTTGAGGATATCGAGCGTCGAGGTCAGCCCCCAGCGCAGCGGGCCGGTGCCTGCCGACACCGCGATGGTGCTCTGGCCTTCGTAATCGGCGCTGTGCAGCACGAAGCCGCGCCCCGGCTCGACCGGGCCGCCGCCGAACACCGGTGCCGGCGGCGTCACCCCGGGATCGATGTCGAGCTGCGCCATCAGGTCGCGCGCGGTGATGCCCTCCAGCGGCTGGTTGATCATGATGCCGAGCGCACCGTCGCCGTCGTGCACGCACATCGCGATGACCGCGCGTTCGAAGCGCGGGTCGCCGATGCCGGGCAGCGACAGCAGCAGCTGGCCGACAAGATAGGGGGGGTCGAGGGTGCGACTATCGGTCATAAAGGCATGATAGCCGTGTGCGCTGGACGCCGCCAGCGGCCACGGCTATTCAAGTCGCACAATCCAAGAGGGAGAAAGTCCATGACCGTTGCTGTTGGCGATAAGGTTCCTGCCGCCGTGCTGATGAAGATGACCGAAGCCGGCCCCGCGCCGATCACCACCGAAGCGCTGTTCGGCGGGCGCACCGTGGCGCTGTTTTCGGTGCCCGGCGCCTTCACCCCGACATGTTCGGCCAAGCACTTGCCCGGCTACATCACCCACGCCGGCGACATCAAGGCGCGCGGCATCGACGAAATCGTCTGCATTTCGGTCAACGACGTGTTCGTCATGGGTGCCTGGGGCAAGAACGCCAATGTCGGCGAAAACGTCACGATGCTGGCCGACGGCAACGGCGACTTCGTCAAGGCGCTCGGGCTGACGATGGACGGGTCGAAGTTCGGCATGGGGCTGCGCGGCCAGCGCTTTTCGATGCTGGTCAAGGACGGCAAGGTGGTCGAGCTCAATATTGAAGAGCCGGGCGCGTTCAAGGTGTCTTCGGCTGAGCATTTGCTTGAGCAGCTGAAGTAGGCAGGAAGCGGGCGCGGGCAAAGCCCGCGCCGTCGGACGGGTTCAGCGGCTCGAAAGCCGCTGCCCCGCCGGCCGGCAGCGCGCGAGTCCGCGCGTAAGACTAAATTTGCTGTGCAAATTTCGGCTTACGCGCTGGCCGCGCTAGCTGCTCCACCCGCACTGCTGCCCCTTGTTCTGTTCCTTGAGCCAGACCTGCAGCGGCGCAAAATACGCCAGCACCGCACCCGCATCCATCTCGCGGCTGCCGGTGAACTTTTCCAGCGCATCGGGCCAGGGCTTCGACGCGCCCATCGCCATCATCGCGTTGAGCTTGGTGCCGACTTCCTTGTTGTTATAGATGCTGCAGCGGTGCAGCGGCCCCGTCCAGCCGGCCTGCTTGCACGCCGCCTGATAGAATTGGAACTGCAGCACGCGCGCCAGGAAATAGCGGGCATAGGGTACGCCGGCGGGGACGTGGTATTTGGCGCCCGCGTCGAAATCGGCCTCCGAGCGCGCGACCGGCGGCGTGATGCCCTGATATTGCTCGCGCAGGTCGGTCCACGAGGCATTATAGGCGCTCGCCGGCGTTTCGCCCGAGAACACGCCCCAGCGCCATTTGTCGACGACATAGGTCCATGGCATGCCCGGCACCTTTTCCATAGCCTGGCGCAGCAGCAAGCCGATGTCCTTCGACGCATCGGGCACCTTGGCGGGGTCGAGCAAGCCGATCTGGACGAGATATTCGGGCGTCACCGAAAGCCCGACAAAGTCGCCGAGCGCTTCGTGGAAGCCGTCGTTGGCCGAATTCTGATACAGGAACGGCAGCTTGTTATAGGCGCGCTGGTAATAGTTGTGGCCGAGTTCGTGGTGGATCGTCACGAAATCGGTGGCATTGACCTTGGTGCACATCTTGATGCGCAGATCGTCCTTTGAATCGAGGTTCCAGGCGCTGGCGTGGCAGATGACTTCGCGGTCGAGCGGCTTGGTGATCTGCGAGCGTTCGTAGAAAGTCGCGGGCAGCGGCGCAAAGCCCATCGACGAGAAGAAGCCCTCGCCGGTCTTGACCATCTTGAGCGGGTCATAGCCCTTGGCGGTGAGCAGTTCACCGGTATCGAAGCCGATGGCACCAGCGCCGGGCGGGGCGACGACATCATAGATGCCGCTCCAGTCCTGAGCCCACATGTTGCCGAGCAGATCGGCACGAATCGGGCCGGTGTTCTTTTGCACGGCGTCGCCGTATTTCTTGTTGAGCTGGGTGCGGGTGAAGCAGTGCAGGTCGGTGTAGAGCGGCATCAACTGGTCGAGCAGCCGGTTCTGCATCGCTGCGAACGCGTCGGGGTCCATGTCATAGCCGGCGCGCCACATCGCCCCGACATCCTTGTAGCCGAGCTCGCGCGCGCCCTCGTTGGCGATTGCGACCATGCGCGCATAGTCCGACCGCATCGGCGCGCCGACCTTGTGCCACGATTGCCACATTTCGGCAGTCACCGCCGGGTCGCGCGAGGTTGCCATCAGCGCCTCGATGTCGTTGCCACCGGTCGGCACGCCTTTGACGGTGCCCTTGCCCTTGCCGTAGCTCGACTGCATCCGCGTGCCGATGGTTGCCAACTCGGCCGCCGCACCCGGCGTATCGGGGGCGGGCAAGGTCAGCCCGAGCTTGAGGATGTCGAGCTGGCGCCGCGTGTCATAGCTCAGTCCCGGCGTCGCGTTGAAACGCGCCGCGCCCTTGGCCAGGCGCACCCCCATTTCGGTGCCCTCGGTGCCGACCTTGGCCGCCAGCGCATCGGTGTCGTCGGTGATATAGGTGGCATTCACCCAGGCGATGCGGCTGCCGTACAGTGAAAAGGCGCGCAGCTCGGCCTCGGCATCGGCGATGAACTTGTCGGCTTCGGCGGCGGTCGGCACGGCAGCAACCTTGGCGGGTGTTGCCGCGGCAGCCATGACCGGCGCGCCCGCCAGCAGTGCGGCGCCAAGCGCCAGCGTTGAAACGATGGTCTTCATACAAGCAAACTCCCCGAATTGGTGCATGGGCGCACATCAACAGTGCTGCACGCGCGGCGTCAAGCCAGCAGAAAATCCCGCATCGCGATACCCAGCGCCGGCATGGTCACCGCGCTCATGTGGTTGCCCGGCACCTCGACGTAAGTCGCGTGCGGCAGTGTCGCCGCAAGCTCGGGGGCAGAGCCATTATCGGCGTCATCCTTGCCGCAAACGACCAGCACCGGCGTCGCCAGCGCCTTGAGCGTTTCGAGCGGGGTCACCGGCTGCGCGCGCAGGACATGCGCCACCGCTTCGCCGTCGATCTTGTTGGTTTTCATGAACTGCGCGGCGAACCAGCCGGTGCTGCCGCGCTCGAAGCTGTCGGCATTGGCGATGACATGCACTTTCGCGCCCGGCAGGTTCTGGGCATGGGCGGACGGAATGACCTCGTCCTGCTTGCCCCAGATGACCAGCGTCGGCGGCGCCTCGCGCCCCGTGCGCATGTTCGACCTCGGCCAGGCAGGCCAGCGCCACCGGATCGTGCCTGCCACGCGCAAAAGGTCACGCGCGGCCCCCAGGCCTTGCATGCCAAAAACCAGGTTGGCAATGCCCACAGTAACTTGCGTGTCGCCGTAAGTCAGGGGGTGCACTACACCCAGTAGCAACGCCGGCGCAATGTAGAGGTACTTGCGCAAGGGCCCATGGATGAAGCGCACGATCGTGATGTGCATCAGGCCAACCGACAGGCTCATCAGAAAAATGCCAATGCTCGCCATCAGCCGCGGCGCCACGCTAGACAAGGCCGCTCTCGAGGCCGGCTTCTTAAAGGACCCCAGCGGCTGGGTCGCCGAGATCGCCGAACGGGTCGGACTCTCGTCCAGCCCGTGCTGGCGCCGGATCAAGAGACTGGAAGACGCGGGCGTCATCCAGCGCCGCGTCACCATCCTGGACCGCTACCCGGCGGCCGAGGCCGCGCTGGCCAGCCGGCTGTCGCTGGTCAGGGCCATTCCGCCCTCGCTGTGGGCAGAATACAAATCACGGCGTTCGCGCAGGCAAGTGTTGAAGGCTGATAACCCGAAAAAATCCCGAACCCGGATCTTCGGGCTTACGTTGCTAAGCTGGCTGGGCATCATCTATGCGCTCTCGATGCTAGTCGCGCTCCTAAAGAACTAACCCGGCCATGCTCACGTACCCGGCCACTAGCCCAGCCT
>CALDHQ010000112.1 GCA_937894055.1 uncultured Polymorphobacter sp. | reverse complement strand
TTTCTCCGTTCGACACGGTTGGTTTTGTGACAGGTCAGCGACCCAGCGGGCTGCGTTGTTAGCAGTCGCAGCCCCTGAGTGCTAACGCGGCTCGCATCTAGGGAGGCGGGCGCCCGGAGTCAAGAAATTGGGTCCCGTTCTCCGTAAAACGCTCGTTTGATTTCTGCCGGTTTTGCGCCAAAGCTGCGCCCCGACATCGGGGAGCGTACAGATGGACAAGGGTGCCGACCAACCGCCGGGCATGTTCGGCCTGAACCCCCAGGACGAGATCAACGACCTGCGGATGTCAGCCAGGGCGCTCCCGCTGCTGCAGCAGGTCCGGGCCTTCATCCGCGACACCGTCGAGCCGATGAGCCAGGCCTTCCACGCCCTCGACGAGGCCAAGCCCGACCTGGTTGGCGACGACCTGGTTGTCGAGAATCCACTTCTTGCCTTCGGGAATCGCCACGGTCTCGGCGAGCAGGTTGTGCATTTCGAGCACTTCGATGCCGCGGTCGCGCATCTTGGTCATGAAGTCGAAATGGTCGCGCTTGGCGTTTTCGACCCACATCACGTCATCGAACAACAGGTCGTCGCAGTTGCTCGGGGTCAGGCGCTGGTGGGCCTTGCCGGGCGCGCACACCATGACCTTGCGCAGCTGGCCGACTTCCGAATAAACGCCAAAATTCATATCGATACCCTCGTTTCAGCTTGGGGTTGGGACGGATTAGATTTCGATGGCGCCGGTGGCGATGCCGTAGACGCCGTAGACGGCACCCGCGACCAGCAGGCCGAAGATGACCCAGTCGCTGGTCTTGGCGAACACCGGCTTGCCCTGTTCGCGGCGCGCGATGAAATACAGGATGGTGCCGGGCGCGAAGATCACCGCCGACAGCACGATGAACTTGAAGCCGCTCGCGTAGATCATGAACAGCGTATAGGCGACCGCGAGCGTCGAGATGATGCGGTCGCGCCCGAGTTCCTGCGGTCGCACCTGATAGGTCTCGCCGCGGCGCGCCAGCAGGAAGCCATAGGCGGCGACGAAGAAATACGGGATCAGCGTCGTCGCACTGGTCAGGTTGAGCATCAGCGCAAAGGCGTCGTTCGACCAATAGGTGCTGATGATGATCAGCTGGATGACGATGCTGGTGGCCCACATCGCCACCACCGGGGTGCCGTTCTTGTTGAGCTTGGAGAACGCCGCGGGCATGTCCTTCGACTTGCCGGCCGCGAACATCACTTCAGCGCAGATCAGTGCCCATGCCAGATAGGCGCCGAGCACCGACACCAGCAGCCCGGCGCTGATAAAGATCGAGCCCCACGGCCCGACCACTGATTCGAGCATGCCCGCCATCGACGGCTGGCGCAGCCCGGCGATCGACGCGCGCTCCATGACGGCGTAGGGCAGGAGGGTCACCAGCACCATCAGGCTGGTGACGATGATGAAGCCCAATATGGTCGCGGCCCCGACGTCCTCGCGCTTCTTGGCGAAGCGCGAATAGACGCTGGCGCCTTCGATGCCGATGAACACGAACACCGTGACCAGCATCGTCGCGCGCACCTGTTCGAACAGCCCGCCGGTCAGGTCGCCGCCGTAGAAGTTCATGCTGAACATGTCGATTTTGAACGCCACGAACATCAGCACGATGAACAGCATGATCGGGATGACCTTCGCCACGGTGACGATGCTGTTGATGAACGCCGCCTGCTGGACGCCGCGCAGGATCAGGAAATGGAACATCCAGATGCCCAGCGACGCAAAGGCAATCGCAATCGCGGTATTGCCGTCGCCGAACATCGGAAAGAACGCGCCGAGCGTCGACTTGATCAGCACCCAGTACGACACGTTGCCGATGCAACTGCCGATCCAGTAGCCGAACGCCGAAATGAACCCCGGATAGTCGCCGAACGCCGCCTTGGCATAGGCGAACACACCGGCATCGATGTCGGGCTTGCGTTCGGCAAGTGCCTGGAACACCCGCGCCAGCATGTACATGCCGGTACCGGCGATGATCCACGCGATGACGGCGCCGAGCGGCCCGGTCGCCGAAGCAAAGGTGCGTGGCAATGAGAATATGCCGGCGCCGACCATGCCGCCAACCACCATGGCGGTCAGTTGCAGCCGCGACATCTTTTGCTCAGCCATGCCAGTCCCCCTTGCCTTGCGCTTATGCGGCGCAATTCAACTCTGCCGATTAGACGTCTACGCGCGTTATACTGAGCCCTGTCCGGCATGCGTTCCGGAAATGTCGTAACGGTTGCGAGCACTCCCTGCCTGCACCAATACACGCCGGAGAGTATGCGACTTTTCGATGCAAGATCAAGTGCGTGCTTTGGAAAACGGCGTTTTGTCGCAGACGCTTGCTACCCATCGAGCCGCACTGTAGGCTAGTCCGGTTATTTGCCAAACCAACTGGTTCCGGAATGGAGTCAATGGTTGGCAATGTGGGCTCTTTTCGCACTTTTGACGCCACACAACTGTAACATTTCTCGGCGACGTCACAGGGGGTGGCCAGTGCGCAACCTATACGCGGGCGAAGTTGGATGAAGACTGTTGCTGCGCGCAAAATGTCGCGACGGGTATTGCGCGTATGTGGCGTGGGCGGAGCGGCAGCGTTTGCCGCGGCTGTCGCCGCGCCGGCTGCCGCTGCAGAGCCGTCGCCGCCCGACCCGGTCGCAGCGGCACCATTGAGCGCCGATCCAGCCGCCGACCATTTGCGCCGCGGCCTCGAACTGATGGCGAAGGGTGACTATGCTGGCGCCAAGCTCGAATTCGAAACCGTGCTGCGGCTCGATGACTTGCCCGCCGACCTGCACGCGCAGGCCGAAGTCTATGCCGATGCGGCGCGCGCCTATCTCGGCGGCAGCCGCTGGTTGCCGAGCGGCTATGCGCTGGTCGGCTTCGGCAATTACCACGAAAACGATACCGTCGCCGGCAGCGGCGACACCGATGACATGTTCTTCAGCGCCCGCGTCGGTGGCCGCCTGAACTATGTGATGACCGACGCCAACGCGCTCAATCTCAGCCTCGACTACCGCTACCGCAACTATGACAACGCCGGCCGCCGCGACGATTCGGACCTGCGCTGGAACGCCAATTTCAGCCATGGCTTCGGCGACAACAACCTCGCGGTCGGCGTGCGCGGCCGCGCCAGCTACCGCGGCAACGGCCAGACGCGCAACGACTATGGCGTGTTCGGCACGGTGCGCTTTCTTGGTGACCCGACCGACCAGTTCAACCTTGGCGTCGAATTCCGCCGCCGCAATTATCCGCAAGGCCCGCTGCGTGCGCGGTCGCGCAACATCCTCGAATTCACCGGCGGCTGGACGCACACGCTGGCGGACGGCAAGGCGAGCTTCAGCCTCGCCGCCGGCGGTGGCCGCGAATTCGCCACCGACAACCGCCCCGACGGCGACTCGAACTTCTTCAACCTGTCGCCGACGTTCAATTTCACGTTGAGCGAGCATTGGGGCGGCTATGTCTTCGCCTGGTGGCAAACCGACCGCTACAACGTCGAGCGTACCAATTCCGAAGGTGCCGACGATGTGCTCGGCATCACCACGCGCAACGATGACCTCTGGGAAATCGGCGGCGGCCTGACCTGGGAATTCGGGCGCGGCTGGTCGCTCAATCCCGAAATCCTTTACACCGAGGACAAGAGCAATATCCTCGCGCTCAACTACAGCTCGACCGAACTGCACCTCACCTTACGCAAGGATTTCTGATGCGCGCGCGGCTTGCAACACTGACCCTGGTGCTTGTCGGCCTTGGCGGCTGCACGCTGGGGCCCGACTATGTGCGCCCCGAAGTCGCCGCGCCCGCCACATGGCGCACGCCGCCCGTCGCGGATCCGGTCGCCGTCGCCGATGCTGCCAACACGCAATGGTGGCAGCAGTTCGGTGATCCGGTGCTCGACCAGCTCGTTGCCGAGGCATTGGGCGGCAATCTCGATGTCCAGATCGCCGCGGCGCGCATCGATCAGTTCATCGGCGCGCTCGGCACGACGCGGTCGCAACTGTTCCCGCAAATCGGCTACGGCGCCGATGCCAGCCGCGCGCAGGTCAGCCGCATCGGCCAACCGCCGCTGCCGCCGGGCGCTGACGCCACCTTCTCGCTGTTCCAGGCGTCGCTCGGCGCCAGCTGGCAGCTCGACCTGTTCGGCCGCGTGCGCCGCCAGTCGGAGGCGGTGCAGGCGCAGGTTTTCGCCAGCGAGCAGGCGCAGCGCGGCGTCGTGCTGACGCTCGTCAGCAATCTCGCCACCAGCTATGTCGCGCTGCGCGCGCTCGACCGCCAGCTCGAAATCGCCCGCGCCACCACCGCCAATTTCGAAAAGACCGCGCATATCTTCGACCTGCGCTACAAACAGGGCGTCGTCTCGAAGGTCGAGGTCATGCAGATCACTTCGCAGGTCCAGCAGGCCAAGGCGGCGATTCCGCTGTTCGAACAGGCGATTGCCGCGCAGGAAAACCTGATCTCGCTGCTGCTCGGCCGCAACCCCGGGCCGATTCCGCGCGGCAAGACCATCGACCAGCTGCTCGCCCCGGCGATTCCCGCCGACCTGCCGTCGACCTTGCTCGAACGCCGACCCGACGTGCTGCAGGCCGAGCAAAATCTCGTCGCCGCCAACGCCAGTGTCGGTGCGGCACGCGCGCTCTATTACCCCAACATCTCGCTGACCGGCTTGCTCGGCACCGTCAGCACGACCTTTTCCGACCTGTTCACCGGCCCGTCGCAGGCGTGGCGGGCAGGCGGCAGCATCGCCGGCCCGATTTTCACCTTCGGCGCGGTCCGGGGCCAGAATGCCTCGGCCGATGCAGTGCGCGAACAGGCGCTGCTCGGCTACCAGCAGACCATCCTCAACGCCTTCCGCGAAACCAATGACGCGCTGACCGGCTCGACGCTCAAGGCCAACGAACTCGCCGAGCAGCAGGCACGCGTCGCGGCGCTGCGTGACTTCGCGCGGCTGTCGAACCTGCGCTTCGAAAACGGCATGACCAGCTATATCGACGTGCTCGTCGCTGAAAACGAGCTGTTCGCCGCCGAGCTGGCATCGGTGCGGATCAGCGCCGAACGTCAGGCGCAGGTCATCAATGTCTACCGCGCGATGGGCGGTGGCTGGGTCACCACCGCAACCAACCAGGCCAACAACGCCCCGGCCAAGGCCAGCGCATCGGGCGGCTGATCGCGGCCAATCACCGCCAAGCCCGGGATGACAGCGCCGACACACTCGGCTAGAAGCCGCGGCACGCCGACACCAGCAGGACCCGCGCTCCATGTCTCACGCCGAGATTACCCCCGCCATTGTTGCCGAACACGGCTTCACGCCCGACGAATATGACGTGCTCGTCGCGTCGCTGGGGCGCGTGCCCAACATGCTCGAACTCGGCATCTTTTCGGTGATGTGGTCGGAACATTGCAGCTACAAGTCGAGCCGCATCCACCTCGCCAAGCTGCCGACCAAGGCGCCCTGGGTCATCCACGGCCCCGGTGAGAATGCCGGCGTCATCGACATCGGCGCCGGCCCCGACGGCGCGCCGATGGCCGCCATCTTCAAGATGGAAAGCCACAACCACCCGAGCTTCATCGAGCCCTATCAGGGTGCTGCGACCGGCGTCGGCGGCATCCTGCGCGACGTCTTCACCATGGGCGCGCGCCCCGTCGCCAACATGAATGCGCTGCGCTTCGGCCGCCCCGACGCGCCCAAGATGCGCCACCTGATCAAGGGCGTCGTCGCCGGCATCGGCGGCTACGGCAATTGCGTCGGCGTCCCCACCGTCGGCGGCGAGACCAATTTCCACGCCAGCTACGACGGCAACATCCTCGTCAATGCGATGACCGTCGGCACCGCGCGGCAGGACAAGATTTTCCTGTCGGCCGCCGCCGGCGTCGGCAACCCGATGATTTACGTGGGCTCGAAAACCGGCCGCGACGGCATCCACGGCGCGACGATGGCGAGCGCCGAATTCACCGAGGAGTCCGAGGACAAGCGCCCGACCGTGCAGGTCGGCGACCCGTTCACCGAAAAGCTGCTGATCGAAGCCTGCCTTGAGCTGATGGCGTCGGACGCGATCGTCGCCATCCAGGACATGGGCGCGGCCGGGCTGACCTCGTCGTCGGTCGAAATGGCGTCGAAGGGTGGCGTCGGGCT
>CALDHQ010000111.1 GCA_937894055.1 uncultured Polymorphobacter sp. | reverse complement strand
CGACAATCAGCACCGGATTACCGGCCACTTCGGCGTTGAGCAACAGCGTCACGGCATCGAGCACCTCGTCGCCGGCATCGTCGACACGGACCAGCGTGCGGTCGCCGAACATCGAGACTTCGGCGGCGGCTGCCGCGAGCGCTGACGGGTCATCCTTGAGCGTCGCGGCGGCAATCAGCGTCTGTGCCAGCGGATTGTCCGCAGCATCGAACTGGCGCGCGATCTGGCGTGCCATGTCGCGCGATGCGGCCTCGTCGCGGCCGTGCAGCAGCACCAGTCGCAGTTTCGGGTCGAGCCGGGTGAGATTGGCTGCAAGCTGTTGCTTGTCGGCCTTCATTTGGCGGCTGCGGGCACCAACTGGCCGCTTTTGGCGAAGAGCGTCAGCCGCTGCGCGATCTGCTGCGCGACGACAATCGACAGCCGCTCGATGGCCGAGGTTTCGGCCGCCACGGTCGCGTAGTCCGAGCTGCTGACGTTGTCGATCGACATGTCCGAGCCGGTGGTCGCCAGCAGCAGCACCTTGCCATTGGCGTCCTTGAGCTCGTAGCGCGCGCGCAGGGTGATGCGCTCGGCCGCGATGGTATTGTTGTCGCGGATACCGAAGCCGAGGATCTGCTCCTCCAGTTCGATTTCGATGCGGAACTGCGGGTTGCCATTCACCGGCCCGAGTTCATGACGCAGCGCGGTGCTGACCAGATAGCCTTTGCCGTTGGCAATCGGCGCAATGGCGATATCGCTCATCGCGGTCGCCACGGTGCCGGTGCTGCCGCCGCTGTACACCGGCTGCAGGCCGCAGCTGCCCAGCATCAGCCCAGCCGCGAGCAGCGCGCCTGCCGTTAAGGCGCGCGCGCGGTTCATGCGACGAGATTGACCAGCCGGTCGGGGACGACGATGACCTTGCGCGGCGGCTTGCCGTCCAACGCGCGCACGATCTTTTCGTGGGTCAGCACCGCAGCTTCGACCGCTTCGCGCGGGTGGCCCTTGGGCAGGTCGAGCGTCAGCTTGAGCTTGCCGTTGATCTGCACCGCGATGGTGACGCTGTCATCGACCAGCAGCGCCGGATCGGCGACCGGCCATGGCGCATCGATGACCATGTTGCCATGGCCCAGCGTCGCCCAGCATTCTTCGGCCAGGTGCGGCATCATCGGCGCGGCGAGCTGCACCAGCGTGGCGATCGAGGCGCTGCGCGTCGCACTAGCGGGCGCGCGTTCGATGGCGTTGGCGAGTTCGTACAGCCGCGCGACGGCCTTGTTGAACTGCAGCTTGTCGATATCGGCGGTGACGCCGGCGATGGTCTTGTGCGTCAATCGCGCCAGCGGCAGATCCTCGCCGGTGGCGGTGCCATCATTGCCTTGCACCAGGCGCCAGACGCGCTGGACATAGCGCCAGGCGCCCTCGATGCCGGCTTCGGACCAGGTCAGGTCGCGTTCGGGGGGTGAGTCGGACAGCATGAACCAGCGTACGGCGTCAGCACCGTACGCGGCGATGATCGCGTCGGGGTCGACGACGTTCTTCTTCGACTTCGACATCTTCTCGATGCGGCCGAGTTCGACGGCGGCGCCGCTGGCGACTTCGACCCATGCACCGTCCCGGCGTTCGACTGCGGTCGGCTCCAGCCACTGGCCAGCGGCGTTCTTGTAGGTCTCGTGCGTCACCATGCCTTGGGTGAACAGGCCCTTGAACGGCTCGGCGATGTCGATCATGCCGATACGGCGCAGCGCGCGCGTCCAGAAGCGCGCGTAGAGCAGGTGCAAAATCGCGTGTTCGACGCCGCCGATATACTGTGCGACGGGCAGCCACGCCTTGATCATTTCGGGGTCGAACGGCCGGTCGGCGGGCGCGCTGGCGAAACGCAGGAAATACCAGCTCGAATTGACGAAGGTATCGAGCGTGTCGGTTTCGCGGCGCGCCGGCTTGCCGCACGACGGGCAATCGACATGCTTCCAGGTCGGATGGCGGTCGAGCGGGTTGCCCGGTGCATCGAACGTCACATCTTCGGGGAGCACGACGGGCAATTGCGCGCGCGGCACCGGCACCGCGCCGCAGGCGTCGCAGTGGATGATCGGGATCGGCGTGCCCCAGTAGCGCTGGCGCGACACGCCCCAGTCGCGCAGGCGCCAGACGGTGGTGCCGGTGCCCCAGCCTTCGGCTTCGGCGCGCGCGATGACCGCAGCCTTGGCAGCGTCGACGCTCATGCCGTTCAGGAAGCGCGAGTGCACCAGCGTACCGGGGCCGGTATAGGCCTCGTCGCCGATGGGGGCGTCGGCTTCGCCTTCGGGGGCGACGACGCGCGGCACCGGCAGCGCATATTTGCGCGCGAAATCAAGGTCGCGTTGGTCATGCGCCGGGCAGCCGAAGATGGCGCCAGTGCCGTAATCCATCAGCACGAAGTTGGCGACGAACACCGGCAGGCGGATGCTGGGGTCGAGCGGGTGGACGACCGACAGCCCGGTGTCGAAGCCCTTCTTCTCCTGCGCTTCGACTTCCGCCGCGGCCGTGCCGGTGGCGCGGCATTCAGCGTTGAACGCGGCGAGCGCCGGATTGGATTCAGCGAGCGCCAAACTCAGCGGGTGATCGGCGGCAATCGCGGCAAAGCTCGCGCCGAACAGCGTGTCGGGGCGCGTGGTGAAGACTTCGAAGCCATCATGGCCGACGGCGGCTTCGGCCAGCGCAAAGCGGAACCGCATGCCCTGCGACTTGCCGATCCAGTTTTCCTGCATCAGCCGCACCTTGTCGGGCCAGGCGTCGAGCGTCGCCAGACCGTCGAGCAATTCGTCGGCGAAGTCGGTGATCTTCAGGAACCACTGGTTCAGTTTACGACGTTCGATGGTTGCGCCCGAACGCCAGCCCTTGCCGTCGATGACCTGTTCATTGGCGAGCACGGTGTTGTCGACCGGGTCCCAGTTGACCGAGCTTTCCTTGCGATAGACCAGCCCGTGCGCCAGCAGGTCGAGGAACAGCGCCTGTTCCTGGCCGTAATAGTCAGGCTCGCAGGTCGCCAGCTCGCGGCTCCAGTCGAGCGCGAAACCCAGCCGCTGCAGCTGGCCGCGCATCGTCGCGATATTGGCGCGCGTCCAGGTGCCGGGGTGGCTGTTCTTTTCGAACGCGGCGTTTTCGGCGGGCATGCCGAACGCGTCCCACCCCATCGGGTGGAGCACTTCAAAGCCCTGCGCGCGGCGGACGCGGGCAATGACATCGCCCATCGAATAGTTGCGGACGTGCCCCATGTGGATGCGTCCCGATGGATAGGGAAACATTTCAAGCACATAGGTCTTGGGCTTGGGGCTGGCGTCGTTCGCGACATAGCTGCCCGCGGCAGACCATGCGGCCTGCCAGCGGGCTTCGGCGGCCGCGGGGTTGAACCTGGTAGACATGGATTTTTCCGGTAACTAGCTCGGCAATTGCGATTGGCGGAGGCGACGCGCGCGCTCGAGGATGGTTTCCTCAAGCTTCTGCACGGTGCCGGCGCGGACCGGGGCATCGACCCAGCCGGCGGCGCCGAGTTCCTGGCGGTTGACCGACACGCGCAGCGCATCGGCGCGCAGATCGGTATCAAGAATGGCGACCGACACCTTGACGCGTTCGCTGGGCGACTGCGGATTGACGTACCAGTCGGTGACGATGACGCCACCGTTCGAATCGACCTGTGCCAGCGGCATGAAGCTCAGTGTTTCCAGGCTGGCGCGCCACAGATAGGCGTTGACGCCGATCGCGGTGACGCGCGACGGCGCCATCGCCGGTTCAGCGCTGGCACTCGCGGCCTTGGCTTTCTTGTTGGAGCAACCGGGCGCCGCGACAATGATCGCCATCGCCGCAAAGGCCGTCGCTACGCGCACTACAGTCATGAAACACTCCCGAAACCGCTAAACCTGACGTTCAGTTGGCCGCTGTTATAGGCAGCCATGCCCGTGACGGAAAGGCCCGAACGTAGCATTCGCCGGCGCGGGCAATGTCGGTACGATGGATTTCAGATTCATGGCAGAATCGCCACAGTCCTTGTATTATTTCTGTCGCATCAACAGACTAGTGCAATTGATGGGTTCGCGACTCCGATTCGCGTTGATATGAGGAAGCATGATCGCGGCTAAACAGCGACGCACGGGCACTGCTCAGATGGGCACTGCACGCAGCCTGGGGACGACAGCATTGCTGTTGGTCGCCGGTCTGTGCCTGCCGTCGGTCGCTGCTGTTGCCGCGACAAAGTCCAAGACGACGCATGAAAAAGTCGTCGTCCAGAGCGACACCTCGGGCGAGCGCCTGCGCGCCAACAGCCTCGGATCGTTCACGCCGCCGGTCTTCGACAGCAAGTTCAGCTTCACTGCGCCGGGCAAGTCGGCAGCCTCTGCGCGCGCACAAACAATTGAAAACGCTTACAACTTCACGCCGTCGGGGCGCAATAACCGCAAGGCTCTGACGCTGGGCGTGACCTCGCGTGTCGTCGCACCGGTCACCGACACGTCGCGTGCTGCGGCACCTTCGGAATTCCTGGTGACCACGCCGGCCGGCTACGGTGTCGATCTCGCGGTCGGCTGGAAGGGCTTTGCCGTGTCGGGCGGCTACAGCCGCGTCGATGCTGTCGCACCCGCCAGCCTCAACCCTGTGCGTCGCGAAGCCGTCGATGTCGGCGTGAGCTACCGCTTCAAGAGCTGGAAGACCAGCTTCCAGCTTGGCGCCGAATCGGGTGGCACGCTGCCGCTCAGCCCGCTGTCGAGCGCTGCCGACCGTCGCTACACCGCCGAAGTCGGTGCCGCCTATGCGGTGTCGCCGCGCCTGTCGCTGTCGGGTGGCGTCCGCGCCCAGACGATGCAGCTGGCGCCGGGCGTGCTCGATCCCAACCGCATCGATTCGTCGGTCTATCTCGGATCCGCGTTCAGCTTCTGACGCTGGCGCGACCGTCCCCAACCGATTCTCAGCATGACCAGCACCGATTCCACCGCGGCCAGCCGCTTGTCCGACGTGCGCGCCGGTATCGCGCGCGCGGCGCGCATCGCCGGCCGCGATGCCGCCGGCGTGACGCTGATCGCCGTGTCGAAAACCCACCCAGCCGATATCATCCGGCCGCTGCTCGACGCCGGCCAGCGCGATTTCGGTGAAAACCGCGTCGCCGAAGCTGCCGACAAATGGCCCGGCCTGCGCGCCGACTATGACGACATCCGCCTCCACCTCGTTGGCCAGCTCCAGTCGAACAAGGCCGAAGATGCGGTGGCGCTGTTCGATTGCATCCACAGCGTCGATCGCCCGTCGCTCGTCGCAGCACTCGCCAAGGCGATGACGGCGCAGGCCAAGCGCCCCGACTGCTTCATTCAGGTCAACATCGGCGACGAACCGCAAAAGGGCGGCTGCCCGCTTGCCGAGCTGCCCGCGCTGCTCGATGCGGCGCGCACCGCCGGCCTGCCAATCATCGGGCTGATGTGCGTGCCCCCCGCCGATATCGAGGCCGCACCGTTCTTTGCGTTGCTCGCCAAGCTGGCACGCGATCATGCGTTGCCGGCGATCAGCATGGGCATGTCGGGCGATTATGAAACTGCCGTCATGCTCGGCGCGACGCATGTGCGCGTCGGCAGTGCGTTGTTCGGGGCTAGAGAATAAGGGCCTCCGGCGGGTAGGGCCTCAGGCCCTGCACCCAATTATTATGCGCTCTTCAATCGGGTGCAGGCCTCAGGCCTGCCCGCCGGAGGCCCTTTAACTAGGCCTCCAACTCCGCATCCCAATACAAATAATCCCGCCAAGTCGAATGCAGGTAATGCGGAGGGAAGGCCCGCCCATGCTCCTGCAGCTCGAACGTCGCGGGTTTGTACGGCTTGTGGCGCAGCGCCATGTGCGCTTCGGTCGGGGTGCGGCCGCCCTTGCGCAGATTGCACGGCGCGCACGCGGTGGTGACGTTTTCCCAGGTCGTGCGGCCACCATAGGCGCGCGGGATGACATGGTCGAAGGTCAGGTCGTGGCGGGCGCCGCAATATTGGCAGCTGAAGCGGTCGCGCAGGAACAGGTTGAAGCGCGTGAACGCCGGATGCGATGCCGGCTTGACGTACTGGCGCAGCGCGATCACCGACGGCAGCTTCATCGCGAACGACGGCGAGCGGATTTCGCGGTCATATTCGGCAACGATGTCGACACGTTCGAGGAACGCCGCCTTGATCGCCGTCTGCCACGGCCAGATCGACAGCGGGTAATACGACAGCGGGGTGTAGTCGGCGTTGAGCACCAGCGCCGGGCAGCTTTCGGGCGCGGCCTGTGCGCCGCTCACGAATTTGGTGGCCCCCAAGTGATTGGGCAGTAAATCAGGATGATACATGCGCTCGCCCGCTCCCTTGCCGGAGCAACACGCGAACCTTGGGCCCTGTCGCACGCAAGACCGCATCGGATGCGGTCGCTCGAAATCAACTCGATGACATACGCTCTACAACACATCGTATGTCAACCGCATGACACCACTTGATATAGCGGTTCGTCAAGGCCGATTGCTGAATCGCAGCCACGATTCGTCCTGCGCGGCTGTGCCGCGCGACAACATGACATGGTTGCGAACGGATGCGTCCGCGCGCATGTGAGGCTCGATATTAGCGCATTTGGCCGTGTTCGGCCCCGGAAAGGCAGTTTCAGCCATGATGCAGACGGTTTTGATCATCCTGATGATCGTTTCGGCGCTCGCCACGCTCGGCGTGCTGGCGCGCGGCATCTTCATCATGGCCAGCGGCAAGGACATCACCGGTGTCAAGTCGAACAAGATGATGAGCTACCGCGTCGCCTTCCAGGCGCTGGCGATCCTGTTCATCATCATCCTGTTTGCGGTAAACCGGCCGTAACATGGTCAAGCTCAACAAAATCTACACGCGCACCGGTGACGATGGCTCGACCGGCCTCGTCGATGGCTCGCGCCGCGCCAAGTTCGACGCGCGCATCGATGCCTATGGCACCGTCGACGAAGCCAACTCGGTGCTCGGCATCGTCCGGCTGCACACCGCGGGCACCGATGCCGACGTCATGCTGGCGCGCATCCAGAACGACCTGTTCGACGTCGGCGCCGACCTTGCGACCCCCGGCGACGATTTCGCGCCTTCGCCGATGACGCTGCGCGCGGTGCAGGCGCAGGTCGACCGCATCGAAGCCGAAATCGACGCGATGAACGCCAACCTCGCACCGCTGACCTCGTTCATCCTCCCCGGCGGCACAGCTGCCGCCGCCTATTTGCACCTCGCGCGCACCATCGTCCGCCGCGCCGAGCGCTCGGCTGTCGAAGCTGCAACCGTCGAGCCGATCAACCCGCTCGCCATCACCGGAGGCCCTTACAATGTCCTCTTCGGCCAGTCGCTCTCGCCGGCGAAGGTGGCGAAATCCGTCTCGCCGCGGCTGTAGCGATCGACGGCGGGTTGGTCGCGGGCCTCGAGTTGCTCGAGGCAGAGGACGAGCGGGACTTTTTTCCGGAAGAGCTGTTGGAGGAGGTCGAGCTGGATCGCGTGATGGCGGGCGATGGTGGCCCGCGCCCATGGGCAAAGGACGAGGAACTGACGCCGAAAGAAAGGCGCCAGATCGAGCACCGCGCCGGCTCGAGCGAGCTGCTGCGTTCGCCCGTGCCGCACACAGCGAGGCGTTCCGTGCGGCGTTGGCGGCCGCACCGGCGGCGCCCGCTTCCTCGCGCTGCACGCTGCGCACGGGCGCTTTCAGCACGCTCGCCAGCATCACGCGCAGCGCCTGCGAGCGCGCCGCACCACCGGTGACGCGCACCTCGCGCGGAATGTCGCCCATCGCCGAATAGCAATCGCGCGAGGCAAAGCACAGGCCCTCGAACACGCCGCGCATGACGGGCTCGATGGCCGCGAACCCGCCGGCTTCAAAGTCCAAAGCCGACGCGACCCGCTCACGGGCCTGCACAACCGGCGTCACGCCGAGCACGACCTTGACCGTGGTCGACAACAGCAAGGCCGCCCAGACCACCAGCCGCTGGTGGAACAAGGAGCGTTCGCTGGCCACGAAGGCGGACGGCTTGGCCCAGTTCCCCTCGATCGATCAGGTGGAACTGGGCCCGATGAAGATCGCCCAGTCGCGCAGCGCGGCCAAGGATGTCGAGGAAATCTGGATCGCCACCGAAGGCAGCGGCGACATGATCTTCGGCAAGTTCCTGCGCCGTTTCCCGGAAGGCACGGCGCTTCGCGTGCCGCCGACCGGCATTTCGGCCCAGGGCAATTTCAACTTCACCACCGGCACGACCAAGTACCTGCACCTGATCAAATAGGGCGGCAGGCTTCGCCGAAAGACCCAACGCCAGGCGCGCGAGCGCCTGGCGTTTTTTCTTGGCCGCTAGAACCGTGCGGTCATCTGGACGCGGCTGTAGAAGGCGTCATGTCCGCCGACGGCGGTGAGGGCACCGAGCGCCTGGGCGCGGGTCAGCGAGGCGTAGATTTCGTAGCGGTAGCCCCAGGTCTTGCGGGCGCTGACCTGGCTGAGCAGGCTGGTCAGGTGCTGGTCGCCGAACGGGGCGTTGATGGCGTGGCCGTTGGCGTAGACGGCGTCACTGGTCGACTGGCGCACCAGCAGGTTGCCGCTCGCCGTCCAGGTGACGCCATGCCACAGCGCGTTGATGTCGCCGCCGCCGAACACGTAGTTGGACTGATAGAACAGC
>CALDHQ010000110.1 GCA_937894055.1 uncultured Polymorphobacter sp. | reverse complement strand
AATGCCAACGCAAGAATGAAGATCAGGTAAAGCTGCTTGCCTGATTCAAGGAATTCGCGCGACTGCCCGTCCAGCGCCGTCTGATAATCCGGCGTCAGCACCTCGTTCGCCGCCTGATCCAGCGTGCCCAGCGCTTCCGAGAGTGTATAGCCCGGCGCCACGTTCGCCGAAATGATTGCCGCGCGCAAACGGTTGAAGTGGTTGAGCTCCTTGGGCGCAACCGTTTCGGTCAGTGACACCAGATTCGACAGTTGCGTGATATCACCGCGCGAACCGCGCACATAGATCGAGGTCAGATCGTTCGGCTGCCGCCGGTCTTTGTCTTCGAGCTTCACGATGACGTCGTATTGCTTGCCCTCGCGTTTGAAGCGCGTCACCTGACGACCACCGAGCAGGGTTTCCAGCGCACGGCCGATGGCCTCCTCGTTGAGCAGACCCTCCGAAGAAGCTCCGTGGTAGGTGCACAGCCACGTGTCCGCCTCAGCCGTCGCGCTATCGACATGAAACGAGCACACGTCCGTCCGCACGGGTCCGGTTTGTTCACGCTGCACATACCCGTTCACACAGTCCAGCACCGGATCAAGCCCAAGCTCAGACAGCATCTTACGGATGTCCGCCATCACATTATCATGCCGCTTGCCGGTCAGCTCCGCGATCGTGCTCGACCGCCAATCGACGACCGTGCCGAACACGTCAAAGGCCAGCGCCTTGGGAACTACGGACAAGGGTCACTCCATCGCTTGCAGTGCGACAGGCATGTCAGCCCGATTCGCGGCTGGCAAGGCTGGCGGTTGCGGCGTCACGCCACGGGCGCGCAAATTGCCACCGGTCGCTGAACCCTGCACAATGGCCGTGTCTTCACAAACAGGGCTCAATGGCATGGAACACGGCGAACCGGCGCGCGACCATTGGCAGCGCTTCCGTCAACTGATGCGCTGGACCGCCATCACCGCAGTTGTTGCCGTTGTCGCCGCCATCACCGCGTTGATCGTCAGTGGTGCGCCGATTCGCCTGCACATGCTGATCGCGGTCGCACTCGGTATCGGACTGTCCATCATGCTCGCCGGCGCGCTGATGGGGCTGGTGTTCGTCAGCGCGCGGTCGGGCCATGACGGCGACGCGCATACGCCGCCGCCAGGGTTCGATTAGAAGTCGAGCTGCGCGCGCAACGTCACGACATTGACGCCGTACGAGCGGTCGGTGAGCAGCGAGGTGCTGGCCGGATCGACCGCGCCGGCATTCGGGCCACCGACAATCTGCGCCCGGTCATATTGGGTGGTGAAGCGCACGTAATCGGTCGGCCACCAGTTGAGCGCCAGCTGGTAGCCGGTCTGCTGGCCGCCGTTGAGCGTACCCGCAACAATGCCGGCACCGGTACCGCCGACCCATTTGGTCAGGTTGAGGTAGTCGATTCGGCCGACCAGCTGCAGGCCACCCCAGCCGCCCTTGTCGAATGGATTCCGGATATTGGTGCGGGCAAACTCGCCCTTGCTGTAGCCACGGGTTTCGCCGGTGAGCCAATAGCCGACTTCGCCATAGACCGAGAAGAACGACGGGTCATTGAGCAGGCGCTGGCCGGTCGAAGCCTGGCCCGGCGGCAGGACTTGGCCGGGCTTGATCGCCGCGACCTTGAGGTACTGCGCTTCTGACGCGACATGCAGCGGTCCCCAGATGCCGGCGAGTTCGGCGCCAAAGATCTGGTCGCCCGAGACCGCGATGCCTGACGCGATGGTGCCGGTGTTGTTCGCTGGCCCGGTACCGACAAAGCGCACGCTCGTCGTTTCGGTGAACGGGCGCGCCTGATAGAGATTGCCCTGCGCCGACACGAGCGCCTTGCGGTACTGATAGCTCGCGCCGAAATGCAGCTGGCCGCCCAACGTCCGGGGAAAATAGACGCCGCGTACCGCCGTCTGCCAATCGGTGTTCGTCGCCAGTGTGTTGATGGCGCCGTTGAACAGTCCGGCATTGATCAGCCAGGTGCCGGTCGTGTAGCCGACCGCCGCGCCGATGCGTCGGCCATTGCTCCACGCGTCCTGGAACTGTGAGGATTCGACGAACGAGGTGAACTCGTTGCTCGTCATGTTATCGAGGCCGTTGAACGGAATCATGTAGCCGATCTGCGCCGACCATTTCGAATTGGCGGGCTGATAGGCGAGGATGACGTCCTCATAGCCGACGACGCCACCGGCAAAATTCAGGTTTATGCTGTATGTGAAACCGCCAGGGACGTCGCCCTGTGCCGACACCATGAGCCGGCGGACGAAGCCGTTGTAGCCGAGGTTGGACGTGGCAAGGGCGTTGCCCGGGTTCGAAACATAGCCGAAGTCATACTGGATTTCACCGCCGGGTTTGAACGACCAGCCGTTGCCATTGAACTGCGGGCCGCCACGCCAGGCCGGGGCATTTTGGTCGACCTTGGCGCTGACCGAATCAATCTGTGCCTGCTGCGCTTTGAGTTGGGTGTTCGTGATGGCCGGCTGGCCGGCGGTCACTGGCGCGACGGATTGCGCCTTTAGCTGCTGCGCGCGCAGCGCGGCGACCTCGGCCGCCAGCGCGTCGATCTGCTTCTGTTGCGCGGCGATGATGCTGCGCAGGTCGGGCGCGGTTGCTTTGACAGGTGCGCCGAACGCCGGCGCTGCTGCCAGTACCGTCGTCGCCAACACTATGATGGAGAATCGCGAAATCGGCTTTGGTCCCGACAATTGGACAGGCGTTCAACCGAGCACATGCGTATGCTGCGTTGACCGAGTCTCTCATTCGGGAGGCATGGATGCAATTGGCAATTGCGGAAGGTTTGGCTTCGCGGGCTTTCCCCTGACGGCGGCGGCCGATGCGCCGCCGTCAGGGTTCGATTAGAAGTCGATCTGCGCGCGGACCGTCAGGACATTGACACCGAACGAGCGGTCGGTGAGCAGCGAGGTGCTGGTCGGGTCGACAGCACCGGCGTTGGGACCGCCGGTAATATCCGCCCGGTTGTACTGCGTCGTGAAGCGCACATAGTCGGTGGGCCACCAGTTGAGGGCAAGCTGATAGCCGGTCTGCTGGCCGCCGTTGAGCACGCCGGCGACAATGCCGTTGCCGGTGCCACCGACCCATTTGGTCAGGTTGAGATAGTCGATTCGGCCGACCAGCTGGAAGCCGCCCCAGCCGCCCTTGTCGAACGGGTTCTTGATCTTGGTCCGGCCAAAGCCACCCTTGCTGTAGCCGCGCGTTTCGCCGGTGAACCAGTAGCCCGCTTCGCCATAGACCGAGAAGAATGACGGGTCATTGAGCAGGCGCTGCCCGGAAGAAGCCTGACCCGGCGGCAGGACCTGGCCCGGCTGGATCGCATTGACCTTGAGGTACTGCGCTTCGGAAACGACATGCAGCGGCCCCCAGATGCCGGCGAGTTCGGCGCCGAAGATCTGGTCGTTCGACACCGCGATGCCCGACGCGATGGTGCCGGTATTGTTCGCCGGCCCGGTGCCGACGAAGCGCACGTTGGTCGTCTGCGTGAACGGCCGCGCCTGATAGAGGAAACCCTGCGAAGACACCGCGGGCTCGCGATACTGGTAACTCGCGCCGAAGTGCAGCTGGCCGCCCAGTGCCTTGGGATAATAGACGCCGCGGATCGCCGCCTCCCAGTCGGTATTGGTGGCCAGCGTGTTGATCTGGCCATTGAACAGCCCGGCGTTGAGGCGCCAGGTGTCGGTCGTGTAGCCCAGTGCCGCACCGATTCGGCGGCCGTTGCCCCAGGCATCCTGGAACTGCGAGCGTTCGACGAACGAGGTGAACTTGTTGCTCGTCATGTTCTCGAGGCTGCTGAACGGGTACATATAGCCGATCTGCGCCGACCATTTCTTGCCCGCGGGTTCGTATGAGAAGACCACGTCCTCATAGGAGATCACGGCGCCGGCGAAGTTGACGTTGATGTTGTATTTGAAACCGCCGGGCACATCTCCCTGCGCCGACAGGATCAGGCGTCGCGCGATGCCGTTGTAACCGAGGTTGGCGGTGTTGATGGCGTTGTTCGGATTCGAGACATAGCCGAAGTCGTACTGGATCTCGCCGCCGGGCTTGAACGAGAAGCCGCCACCTTTGAATTCGGGCCCGCCCTTCCACGACGGTGCGTTAGCATCGGTCTTGGCTTTGACCGAATCGATCTGCGCCTGTTGCGCTTCGAGCTGCGCGGTCATGAATTCCGACTTGCTGTCTTCCTCCTCGGCATTCGCTGCGACCGCCGCCGGCACCTTGGCCTGTTGCGCGCGCAGCGCCTCGACCTGCGCGGCGAGCGCATCGATTTGCTTTTGCTGCGCGGCGATGACCGCGCGCAGGTCGGCATCGGCCTTCGCCGATGAAGCTGCGTGCGCCGGCACGCCGGCCAATATTGTCGTCACCAGCAGTCCAGCGGCAATTTTGGCAAGTTGCATCGGTTCGTCCCCTTTTTCGTCATGAGCCCTGGAACCGGCGCCTGCGCGTCGCGTTCCTGCATCGCCATACTGCTCATCCCCGGGCAAGACTGGCGCGCAAGAATTATTATCCTACTTATTAGGTGGGATTTCAATCCAGCGCTTGCAGGGACGCCTCGATGTCGCGAGGCTTGGACAAAGCGAATCTACGCGACGGTAAAAATTTGGCCTATTGCCTATCAAACTGATGGGAATAAGATTGCGTCACTGGAATCGATTCTTCGGGAGGCAAGAAATGCGCTTGGCAATTTTGTTAGGGGCCGTCGCGAGCGCCCTGGTGGCGGCAGCAACGCCAGCTGCCGCGGCGAAGGTTGAGATACTCAACGTCAGCTACGATCCGACGCGTGAGCTCTACAAGGACATCAACGCTGCTTTCGGCAAGGAATGGAAAGCCAAGACCGGCGACGATGTGGTGATCAACCAGTCGCACGGCGGTTCGGGCAAGCAGGCACGATCGGTCATCGACGGGCTGCAGGCCGACGTCGTGACCTTGGCGCTGGCCTATGACATTGACGAGATTTCGACGCGGGCGAAGCTATTGCCGGCAACCTGGCAGGCCCGCCTGCCGAACAACTCGGCGCCCTATTATTCAACGATCGTCTTCCTGGTGCGCAAGGGCAATCCCAAGGGCATCAAGGACTGGAGCGACCTGATCAAGCCCGGCGTCGAAGTCATCACCCCGAACCCCAAGACCAGCGGCGGGGCGCGCTGGAACTATCTCGCCGCCTATGGCTGGGCGCGGCGGACGCTTGGCTCGCGTGAAGCGGCCGAGGACTACATCACCAAATTGTTCTCGCACGTGCCCGTACTTGATTCGGGTGCGCGCGGCTCGACAACGACTTTCGTCCAGCGCGGCGTCGGCGACGTGCTGCTGGCGTGGGAGAACGAGGCGATGCTGTCGCGCAACGAGTTCGGCGCCGACAAGTTCGACATTGTCATCCCGTCAATCTCGATTCTCGCCGAGCCGCCGGTCGCGGTGGTCGATGCCAATGTTGATCGCCATGGCACGCGCGCGGTGTCGGAAGCCTATCTGAAGTTTCTGTATACGCCGACAGGTCAGGACCTGATCGGCAAGAACTTCTATCGGCCGCGGACGCCGGCCGCGATCGCCAAATACGCACCGCAGTTTCCGGTCGTTAAGCTGCTCACCATTGAAACCAACTTCGGTGGCTGGGCGACGGCGCAGAAGACGCACTTCGCCGATGGCGGTGTCTTCGATCGCATCTATTCCGAGGCCAAGCGCTAGGGGGCGCGTTCGGTCGGCCCCGGACGCGCGGGCAGCGACTCCCAACGCTGCCCGCGCCACTGGGCAACGGGCAAAAAGCAACGGGCAGCAATCTCGCGATTGCTGCCCGTTCTGTTTGAGTGTGCCGTGGTGGCTTAGAAGTCGATCTGGCCGCGCAGCGCGAAGACGTTGACGCCGTAGTTGCGATCATAGACCGGCGGTGAGCCGATGACCGTCGGGTCGACAATCGCCGCGAGCGGGCCGCCCTGGATCTTGGCATGGGTGTATTGCGCCGAGAAGCGGACATAGTCGGTCGGCCACCAGTTGACCGCGAACAGCGCGCCGAGCTGCGAGCCACCGTTGAGCGTGCCGTTGACGACGGTGCCGCTGTTGCTGCCGGTCGCACCGCCGACATAGTAGTTCATGTTGAGGTAGTCGACGCGGGCCACCGCCTGGATGCCGCCCCAACCGCCCTGATCGAACGGCTTGATGATCTTGGTGCGGTCGAACTTGCCGTTCTTGTAACCCAGCGTTTCACCGGTGAACCAGTAACCGACTTCACCGAAGATGGTGAAGAAGTTCGGATCCTGCAGTGTGCGGAAGCCGCTCGTCGCCTGGCCGCCGCTCAGCACTTCGCCGGGCTGGATGGCATCGACCATCAGATACTGGCCTTCCGACTTGAACGACAGCGGGCCGTGGATGGCGGCGAGTTCATAGCCGAGGATCTGGTCACCGAACGACGCGATGCTGCCGTTGAGCGAACCCGACAGGCCCGGCGGGTTTGCCGGCAGCGGCGACGGCTCAACGCCGGCGCCGACGAAGCGCACCGTGGTGAGGCGCGTGAACGGCCGGGTCGAGTAGGCACCGTTGAGGGCGTTCTTCTGGTTGCTGCGGTTCTGGTAGCTACCGCCGACATGGAGCTGGGTTTCACCGAACTTCGGATACCAGACACCGCGTGCCGAAAGCTGCCAGGCGGTGTTGTCACCGTTGTTGTTGACGCTGGTACCATTGAACAGACCGACCTGTGCGAGGAACGTCGGGTTCTGATACTTGGCGCCGACACCGATACGGCGGTCTTCGTTGAACGCTTCGGTGTACTGGGCGCGTTCCATGACTGTCAGGAAGCGGTTCGACGTCTGGTTTTCCATGCCGTTGTAGGCGTAGAAATAGCCGATCTCGGCCGAAAGGTGGCTGCCTTCGGGCTCATAGGCGAACAGCACGTCTTCGAAGCCAACCGCGCCGCCGGCGAAGTTGAACTGCATCTTGTACTTGAAGCCGCCGGGCACGGTGCCTTCGACGCCGAACAGCAAGCGGCGGAACAGGCTGTTCCAACCAAGGTTGCTGGTCGGGACGCGGTTGTCGGGGTTCGAGACATAACCGGCATCGAGCTGGATGACGCCATTGGGCTTCCAGGTGAAGCCGGTGCCGCTCTTGAGCTCGGGTGCACCCTTCCAGTTCGGGGCATTGGTCGCGGTGGTCTTCTTGAGCACGTCGAGCTGCGCCTGCTGCGCTTCGATCGTCGCCTGCATGAATTCGATGTTTGCAGCGTTTTCTTCGGCGGCGTTCGCATCGGCAACCACACCACCGGCGAGCGCGCCGACGACCGGTGCCGCATTGGCCTGCATCGCCTGAATCTGCGCGGTGAGCGCATCGATCTGCTTCTGCTGGCGTTCAACAATCGCGCGCAGTTCCGAATCGCTCGACTTCTTTGACGCCGCAAGCGCGGGCGTCGCGACTCCGCCGAGCATTGTTGCTGCCAGCAGCACCGCCGTCATCTTGTTCAACTTCATCGAAAAACCCCTGTCCCTCGCGGCAACCCCGCCGCACAACACCAAAACGTCAGGGCAATCCCGGTGGATTTCCGGTGCTGCCTTCGTTGTGCTGCCTATGTCCGGCGCGCGACGCGAAGGTGACGGTTTTAATACAGTTTGATGACAGCGCCCGCTGTTGCTGCGGCGCAACACCGGCGCTTCAGGGAACGCACCAGCTACCAGTCCAGCCGTCTGCGGCCGCTACAAACTGCGCGCGGCGATGCCCGGCAGCGGCGAGTTCAAGCCAATCTATGTGCGTAATATCCACGACCATGCGCGCGAAGCTGCGTCGTGCGGCCGCGTCGTCGATCGATTCGGGTTGGCCGTCGCTGGCGGATTCGAGTCGCGCGCCCGGCGGCAGGTGGGTCGCATAGTTGCGTCGCGCTGTCGGCGATGTTGCCCGCCACGCAGCATCAACGGCGGCCTCGTCAGTTTGGAAGTGCGCCCGGCCATGCAGGCGCAGCTGAAGCGCACGCGTCGCATCATAGCCGACAATCGCCACGCGCGGATCGCGCTGCAGGTTCTTCGCTTTCGGCGAACGCAGGTCGGTGTGGAAAATCAGCTGCGACGAAGCCACGCGGCATTCGCGCAGCACCATGACGCGGCCATCAGGGCCATTGTCGGCGAGTCCGATGACCACGGGCGTGCGCAACGGCGCCTTGAGATCGCCGGCCGCTGCCTCAAGCAACTGCCAAGCCGTGTCCAACACCGCGGCAAGATCGCCGGGCAACGACGCGGCGTGCCCGGCGGTCATGGTCAGCCTTCGGCTTCGCCGGTCGCTTCGGCGACAACCTTGCGCGGCCGGCCGCGGCCACGACGCGGTACGGCGGGGGCATCGTCGGTTTCGGCGCCAAGCTCGATCGCCGGCGGCAGGCCCTGAATGATCGGCATGTCATCGACGACAGGGGCGGGCTCGCGGCGCGGCCGCGGGGCCTCTTCCTGACGCGGCGCGCGGCCGGCATCATTGCGATTGCCGTCGTTGCGGTTGCCGTCATTGTAGTTGCGGTCGCGGCGACCGTCATTGCGCGGGCGTTCGTCGCGGTTGCCGTTATCGCGGCCGCCATTGTCGCGGTTGCCATTGTCGCGGCCACCGTCGCGCAGCGCCTCGACCGGTGCGGCGTCGTCATCGGCGCCGTCGTCATTGTCGGCATCGACTTCGGCTGCGCCCTCGGCACGCGC
>CALDHQ010000109.1 GCA_937894055.1 uncultured Polymorphobacter sp. | reverse complement strand
GTGACTGGAGTTCAGACGTGTGCTCTTCCGATCTCAAAAAATGGCCAAATTTCCTGAACGAGCCAAAGTTGTCATCATTGGCCAGGGCGGCATCGTGGGTGCCTCGGTGGTGCACCACCTGATCGCACGCGGCTGGGATGACATCGTCGGCATCGACAAATCCGCCATTCCTACCGATGTGGGCTCCACCGCACACGCGTCTGATTTCTGCTTCAACACGATGCACGATCAGATGACCATCTTCACCACCAAGTACAGCATCGACTTCTACGACAAGATGGGCCGTTACGAGCGCATCGGCGTTGAACGTCTGGAACTTGACTGCATCGACGCCGGCTGCGGCCGCGGCATCGACCATGGCCAGCGCGCGCTCCAGCGAGTCGTCCTCCGCGTGCGACTTCTTCACGGTGCCGGGCGCCGCGGCCACTGGCGCGCCGGACGTCGCGATGCTGACATCGGGCGCGACAGCCGGTGCCGGCGTCGGCGCTGGCGCCGCAATCACCACCGGCGGCGGCGGCGGCGCCTTGTCGAACAGCCCGGCGGCATAGGCGATAATCCCGCCGAGCAGCGCGACGACGGCGACGATGCTGAACATCACCAGCTCGCGCGGCGGCAGCCGGCGTTCATCGAGCGGTTCGAGCGCGATCGCGGCGGGCACATGCGCGGTCTTGCTGGTTTCGGCGCGGAACTGCGCGGCGGCAGCTTCGGGATCGACCCCCACGGCGCGCGCCAGCGTCTTGACGAAGCCGATGGTGTAGGGGAGCGCCGGCAGGCTTTCATGCGCATCGGCCTCGATGGCGCGCAGGTGGCGCAGCGGTACACGCGTGTCGCGCGCGATATCGGCAAGGTCGAGCTTCGCCGCCGTGCGCGCTGCCGCCAGCTTGGCGCCGATGCGGTCGCGCCCGCTTGCCGTTTCGTTCACCGCTGCCGCTTCTTTGTCCAATGTGCTGGTCCCATGCTTTACGCCACGCGCGGGCAAACCTCTGCCCGTGCGTCATCTTTAGTCGTTGTGCGCGCGCCCCGGCAAGGTCGCGCGGCTGTCCCGCCAAGTCAACCGCGCGCGGGCCGTGACGGCGCCAATCCGCGCCAAATCGAGCCACGCCCATTTTGCAACGCAACAAAGAGGTGGCCGTTACGCGACAAACACGCTATGGCGCGGCCTCAATTTCCACCCCCTATATTCAGGATGCCCGCATGCGCTTGCGCAATATCGCGATTATCGCGCACGTCGACCATGGCAAGACCACGCTCGTCGACCAACTTTTCCGCCAGTCGGGAACCTTCCGTGAAAACCAGCGCGTCGCCGAACGCGCGATGGATTCGAACGACCTCGAAAAAGAACGCGGCATCACCATTCTCGCCAAGTGCACGTCGATCGAATGGACCGACAAGACCACCAACGAGCTGACGCACATCAACATCGTCGATACCCCCGGCCACGCCGATTTCGGCGGCGAAGTCGAACGCATCCTGTCGATGGTCGATGGCGTCGTGCTGCTCGTCGATGCCGCCGAAGGCCCGATGCCGCAGACCAAGTTCGTCACTGGCAAGGCACTAGCGCTTGGCCTGCGCCCGATCGTCGTCGTCAACAAGATCGACCGTCCCGATGC
>CALDHQ010000108.1 GCA_937894055.1 uncultured Polymorphobacter sp. | reverse complement strand
TTGAAGAGCGCCAAACAAATGGGTGCAGGCCTCAGGCCTGCCCGCCGGAGGCCCTAAATCTTCACTCGGGCAGCAGCTCGAACTTGAGCAGGATCGTCCGCTGCAGCGGATTGAAATTGTCATCCGACACCAGATAGACGAACGTCCGGTCGCCTTCACGCCGCAGCGCGATGCCTTCCATATTATCGACCGTCAGCGGCTTTGCAAGCCGCGCGACCGGCTGCTGCGCGGCACCGGCGACGCCCGAATCGGGTAGTTTCGCCAGCGCGCCGATATCGAGGATTTCGAGCACTGCGGTCACGCCGCCGAGCGGGCTGTAGCTGCGGTTGACGATCAGGATGGTGTCGGGTGCCGCCAGCAGGATGGCGTCGGTCGGGCGTGTGCCCTTGGGCGAGGCATAGCCGAGCCGGCGGGTCGCGTCGCCGGTGATGAGCAGCAGGTCGTGGCGGCCGTAATTGTCGATCGCGTCTTCGCTCAGCACTGCCAGCGTGCCGTCGCCAAGGCGGGCGACCGACTCGCCGCCGGCGTTGTCGGGCCATTTCGCGGTCGCCGGGTCGCGGCGCACCTGGATCGCGGCTTGCAGGAGCGTGTCGGGCTTGGCGGGGTCGATGCCGCGGTAGAATTGCAGGCGGTGGTCCTGTTCGAAGCTGACGATGGCGTCGCCGGTCACCGGGTCCCATTCGAGCGCTTCGGCATCGCCGGCTTCCTTGTCGACCGGCGGCTTGCCGGCCGCGTCGAGGATCGGCGTGATGCTGCCGTCGCTGACGCCGACGAGGCGTCCGTCGCGCTCGATCGTCGTGAAGGTCACCCAGTTGCCGGTATCGGTGACAGCGAGCATCCGGTTGTCGGGGCCGGCGCGCAGCCCCGACAGGCCGCCGAAGCCGTCGTCGGTCGATTTGAGCACCAGACCGCCCATGTAGCGCAGCCGGCCGACCTGCTGCTGGTTGGGGTCGTCGGGGTTGAGTGCGATGCTGGTCGCGGTCAGCGGCAGCGGCTGCATCGCCGCAACGCGCGGCGGCGCCAGCAGGAAAACCACCGCGGCAAGCACCACGGCGATGCTGGCGACAATATAATAGCGGGTTTTGGTGCGTTTCATCCTGTCGCCCATAGCAGCGGCGCGCCGTCGTCGCTATCGCTGTCCGCATGTTGGCCAGCGCCCCCAGTCCCGAGACGGTTCTCCACGAAGTTTTCGGCTTTCCGAGCTTCCGCGGCCATCAGGCCGAAATCGTCGCCGACGTCTGCGCCGGCCGCGACGTGCTCGCGGTGATGCCGACGGGGTCGGGCAAGTCGCTGTGCTATCAGGTGCCGGCGCTGGTGCGGCCGGGGTGCGCCTTGGTCATCTCGCCGCTGATCGCGCTGATGCAGGACCAGGTGCGCGCGCTGCGCAGCAACGGCGTCCGCGCTGCCGCGCTCAACAGCCAGTCGCTCGATTCGGGGGCGACGATTGCTGCACTCGAAAACGGCGAGCTCGACCTGCTGTAT
>CALDHQ010000107.1 GCA_937894055.1 uncultured Polymorphobacter sp. | reverse complement strand
TCCCTACACGACGCTCTTCCGATCTCGCCACCGACGGTCCGGACACAGACTTCGTGGCCAAGCTGGTGGACGTCTATCCCGACGGCTACGAGGCCTTGGTGCTGGACGCGCCGATCCGCACCCGCTTCCGCAACGGGCGCATGCCCGAGCAGGTCCGACCGATGACCCCCGGCGCTCCCGAGAAGCTGGTGATCGACCTGTGGCCGACCGCCATCACCTTCGAGAAGGCGTTGTAGAAATAGAAGAGGCCGTGCTTCTTGTTCGTCCCCGGATTGAATTCGAGCGTGTAGTTCGCGGTCATCCACTTGTAGGCCGCCTGGACGCGCGGATCGGTCTTGTCCACGCCGGCGAAAAGCAGGCTGAGCAGCCCGGCGGCCGTCATCGTCACCATGAGCGACGAGCCGCCGAACGACAGGAACGGCAGCGTGAGGCCGGTGAGCTGCCAGTTGGGCGTGTTGCCGATGCGGGTGCCGCTGCGCTCGCCGCAGAACGATCTGCAGGGCAGGGCGCCCGCGCCCGGATGGGAGGCGCGCTACGACTGGGCCGGCGGGCTGGTGCTGCTGTCGGTCGCGGCCGACGGCGCAACGGTGGCGCCCGACATCCACGCGTTGGCGCAGGCCGCCGGCGGCAGCGCGATGCTGCTGCGCGACCGTGCCGGCGCAGCGCCTTGCGCGATGTTCGCGGCGCAACCGGCACCGCTCGCTGCACTTTCGGCACGGGTGCGTGCGGCGTTCGACCCTGACGGCGTTTTCGCCAACCGTATGGCGACCAACTGATGCAGACGCATTTCACCGACGCGCAACGCGCCGCGCCCGCCATCCAGCGCTCCGAGTCGGCGATCCGCAAATGCGTGCATTGCGGGTTTTGCACCGCGACCTGCCCGACCTATGTGCTGCTCGGCGACGAGCGCGATAGCCCGCGCGGGCGCATCGCGCTGATCCAGAACATGCTCGAGGCCGGCGGCACTCCTGATGCGGCGACGGTGCGCCATGTCGACCGCTGCCTGTCGTGCCTCGCCTGCACCACGACCTGCCCGGCGGGCGTCGATTACGCGCAGCTCATCGACCATGGCCGCGCCTATATCGCCGAAAACTACGAGCGCCCGTGGCACGACCGGCTGACGCGCTGGACGCTCGCGGCGGTGCTGCCGCACCGCAACCGCTTCCGCGCCGCACTGGCGCTGGCGCCGCTCGGGCGACTGGTTCAGCCGTTGCTGGCACGCAGCACCGCGTTCAAACCGCTTTCAGCGATGCTGGCTCTGGCACCACGGACTCTGCCAAAAGCTGTCGCCCCCGCTGCAACGACCCACACCCGCCGCGTGCTGATGCTGCGCGGCTGCGCCGAACCGGTACTCGCGCCGCATATCCAGGCCGCCACGATCCGCTTGCTCGACCGCATCGGCATCGGTGTCGACTATGCCGAAGATGTCTGCTGCGGCGCGCTCGTCCACCATATCGGCGAGGAGGACGCCGCACGGGCGATGGCGCGCACCAACATCGGGCGCTGGGAAGCCGCATTGGCGCGCCACGACTATACCGCAATCATCGTCACCGCATCGGGCTGCGGGTCGCAGCTCAAGGCCTATGGCAAATTGCTCGCCGATGAGCCCGATTATGCCGCGCGCGCCAACCGTATCGCCGCCATGGCGAAGGACTGGAGCGAAGTCGTCGCGGAGGCCGGCCTGCCCGCCAGCGTCAACGGCCAGGGCCTGCGCATCGCCTATCACGCCGCCTGCTCGCTGCAGCACGGCCAGCGCGTCGATGCGCCGCGCGCGCTGCTGGTCGCCGCCGGTTTCGATGTCGTGCAACCCGCCGATGCGCATCTGTGCTGCGGCTCGGCGGGCACCTACAATATCCTGCAGAGCGAGCTGGCAGGCGCATTGCGCGACCGCAAGCTGGCGACGCTCAACGCCACCGGCGCCACCATCGTCGCCAGCGGCAACATCGGCTGCCTGACGCAGCTGGCGGGCGACACGCTGGCGCTGGTGCACAGTGCCGAGCTGCTGGACTGGGCATCCGGCGGGCCGCGGCCGGCGGCGCTGGCCGCGACATCGGCATCACCGTTGCCCGCTGCCTGAAATTGTGCAAGGCAGACCGCGCAGGGGCGTTGCGTCAGGAGCGATGAAGATGATCAAATTGACGATGGCCGTATTGGCAACACTGGTGGCCGCCCCCGCGCTGGCGCAGGCGCCGGCACAAAAGCTTTCGGCGTACAAGGGCGACCCCGTCGCCGGCGCCAAGGTGTTCACCGCGTGCAAGGTCTGCCATTCGCCCGAAGCCGGCAAGAACATGATCGGGCCGTCGCTGTTCGGCGTCGTCGGCCGCACTTCGGGCAGCGTCAAGGGCTTCAACTACTCCGCCGCGAACAAGGCCGGGCACATCAAATGGACGCCCGACAATCTGTTCACCTACCTGCTCAACCCGCGCAAGATGGTGCCGGGCACGACGATGGCCTATGCCGGCCTGCCCAACCCGCAGAAGCGCGCCGACCTTATCGCCTATCTCGGCACGCTGAAGTAGCCGCGCGGTTTGCCCCGCCGCACGGTCTCGGCTAGAGCAGCGCGATGAGCGAAACAGTCAGCTACGGCTTCCAGCAAGTCGCCCCCGAGGAAAAGACCCGGCGCGTCGGCAGCGTGTTCGCGCGCGTCGCCGCGCGCTACGACATCATGAACGACCTGATGTCGGGCGGGCTGCACCGCAGCTGGAAGGACGCCTTCGTAACCATGCTGCGGCCGCGGGAAGGCGAGCAAATCCTCGACATGGCGGGCGGCACCGGCGACATCGCGTTCCGCATGGCCGAAAAGGGCGCGCAGGTCACCGTCGCCGATATCAACCCGGCGATGCTCGACGTCGGCATCGAGCGCGCCGCCAAGCGCGGGCTGACCGACCTGGTGTGGCGCGAACAGAATGCCGAAAAGCTCGACTTCCCCGACGCGCATTTCGACGCCTACACCATCGCCTTCGGCATCCGCAACGTCACCGACATTCCCGCCGCGTTGCGTGAAGCACACCGCGTGCTGCGTTACGGCGGGCGCTTTTTCTGCCTCGAATTCTCGACCACCGAATGGCCGGGCTTCGGGCAGATCTACGACGCTTATTCGCACAAGGTCGTGCCGAAAATCGGCAAGCTCGTGGCGCGCGACGAGGAAGCCTATCGCTACCTCGTCGAAAGCATCCGGCGTTTCCCGCCGATGCCCGAATTCGCCAGGATGATCACCGCCGCCGGCTTCTCGCGCGTGTCGGTGCGGCCGATTCTCGGCGGACTGGTCGCCATCCACAGCGGCTGGAAGGTCTGAGCCAACCTTGACCAGCAGCGTTACGCACACATGGCGCCTGCTGCGCTGGGGCCGCACGCTCGCGCGCCACGGTGCGCTGCGCGGGATCGAGGCTGACACCAACGCGCCGGCCGGCGTCCGCCGCCTCGCACGCATCGCCCGCATCGGCGTCACCACCCCCGCCGTGCCGCGCTACGCCGAAGCGTTCGAGGCCATCGGCCCCGCCGCGATCAAGCTCGGCCAGGCACTCGCCACCCGCCCCGATCTCGTCGGCCCCGAAGCTGCGCACGACCTCGCGCGGCTGCAGGACGCGCTGCCGCCGCTGCCGTTCGCCGATGTCGAAGCTGCGCTGACCACCGCCTATGAAGGGCCGTGGACGCAGCATTTCGCGCACATCGACCCCGTCGCCGTCGGCGCCGCCTCGATCGCGCAGGTGCATCGCGGCACGACGCACGACGGTCGCGACGTTGCTATCAAGGTTCTGCGCCCCGGCATCGAGGCCGAAATGGCGCAGTCGATCGAAACCTATGAATGGGCCGCCGCGCACGCCGAAACACTGGGCGGCGAGTTCGCCCGGCTACGCCCGCGCGCCGTCATCGCCAGCTTCAAGGCCTGGACCTTCGCCGAGCTCGACCTGCGCCGCGAAGCTGCATCCGCCTCCGAACTCAAGGCGGCGATGATCGCCGAACCCGACTTTCTGGTCCCCGATGTCGATTGGGCGCTGACGACGCGCCGCGTGCTGGTCATCGACTGGATCGGCGGCGTCAAAATGTCCGACCGCGCCGCCGTCGATGCGCTCGGCCTCGACCGCAAGGCGCTGGCATCGACGCTGGTGCGCAGCTTTCTGCGCCAGGCTATCGGCGAAGGCTTCTTCCACGCCGACATGCACCAGGGCAATCTGTTCGTCATTCCGCCGGGCGGCGGCACCGAGCACCCGCGCATCGGCGTCATCGATTTCGGCATCATGGGCCGCCTCGACCGCCGCGCCCGCGTCTATCTGGCGGAAATCATTTACGGGCTGCTGACCGGCAACTACCGCCGCGTCGCCGAAATCCACTTCGAAGCCGGCTATGTCCCCGCGCACCACGACATCGGTGAGTTCGCCACCGCACTGCGCGCCGTCGGTGAACCCATCCGCGGGCTGGCCACACGCGACATCTCGATCGCCAACCTGCTCGACGGGCTGTTCGCCATCACCCGCGCCTTCGACATGGCGGTGCAGCCGCACCTGCTGCTGCTGCAGAAAACCATGGTGATGGTCGAAGGCGTCGCGCTGTCGCTCGATCCCGACCTCAACATGTGGAACGCCGCCGAGCCCTATGTCGCCGCCTGGATGCGCGACGAGCTCAGCCCCGAAGCGCGCCTCGCCGACAGCCTCGTGCTCAACTGGCGCGGCCTGCGCCAGCTGCCGCGCATCCTGCGCCAGCTCGCCGACCGCGTCCCCGTCGAAGGCGCCGCACCGCCGCAACCGCCGCTGCCGCCACTGACCGATGCACCAAGCCGCTGGCCGTTGGTGGCGGTGGGGTCGCTGGCGCTGGCGGTGGGCGTCGTTGTTGGCTGGCTGATTTAAGGGCCTCCGGCGGGCAGGCCTGAGGCCTGCACCCATTAGTTGGCGCTCTTCAATCGGGTGCAGGCCTCAGGCCTGCCCGCCGGAGGCCCTTTCACTTTTTCTTCTTGGCCGCCTTCGCCTTGTCAGCCTCGATCTCGCGCTTGACGCGTTCGACATCGGCGTCGGCGACGATCGGTTTGGGCGCGGGCTTGTC
>CALDHQ010000106.1 GCA_937894055.1 uncultured Polymorphobacter sp. | reverse complement strand
CGATGTTGCTCCCGGAGCGCGGTTGATGAGTTCTGCTGCTGCTAGACCAGTAAGTGTGGCCACAAATACGTGACCGCCCGTTTCTACGCGAGCAGTGGCGGTATCTCCATCGATCGTGATGTCGATGGCGGCATCGAGCGTGGCTGGGGCCGCCGGGCCGGCGGGCAATGCGGTCAGCCCGACGGGGTCGACGCCGACGAGGTTGCGGTAGTGCGCGCCGGCGGCGGCACGCGCGCCACGCGCCTGTGCCAATGCGCCGAGCGCTTCGGCGTGGCGCGCCTGTGCCTGCGACACTTCGGTGCTGGGGCTTTCGCCGACGCGGAACTTCTGCTGCGCCTGGCGCTCGATTTCGGCGGTCTGCGCGACCAGATGGGCATAGAGCGCAATGACGATGTCGCTGGTCAGCACCGCGCCATAGGCAGCCGCGACATCGGCCGCGAGTTGGGCACGCGCGGCGGTGCGCCCGGCCTCGGTCGCGGCAATGCCGGCGCGGGCGCGGTCATTGGCGGCACTGACCCGGCCACCGGTGAACAGCGGCTGTTCGATGCTCGCCAGCGCGGCAATCGGCGTCACCGTGGCGCCGGGCATGCCGAAGAAGTTCATCGTGTCGAGGTAGCCGTAGCCGACCGAGGCGCGCACCGTCGCCGTCGGACGGTTGCCGGCTTGCGCCTGCGTCAGCCGCGCGGTCGCGGCGTCATGGTCGGCATCGGCGGCGGCAACAGCGGGCGCGTGCGCCAGTGCCGCAGCAATCGCCTCGTCAAGCGTTACCGCCTGCGCTGGTAGCGCCAATACCAGTGCCGGGGCCAGCGTCGAAAGCAGGACGAGGCGACGAAGCTTCATTTGAACGCGACGCCCGATTGGACGCCGAGTTTGCGGAAAACGATGGCGGCCGGGCAGAAGCCGGTGAAGCTCGACTGGATCAGGTTGAAGCCGGCAAAGGCGCTGAGTGCCAGCCACCAGGGGTGGACCAGCAGCGACAGCGTGATGCCGAGCAGCACGACAAATCCGGCGAACATCAGAACAGCGCGATCAAGCGTCATGGCGTATTCCTTTCGGTTCAGGGCTTAAGTTTGTGGACACCGATGAGGTCGAGCGCGAGCTTCTCGTAGAAGGGTTCGCTCTCGCCCTTGCGGATCTTGCGCAGGAAGTATTTTTCGAAGCCGATCTTGGCGAGGTGGACCCATTTGCCCTGCGACGACCAATTGACGTTGCGCGGCGGAATCTGCGGCTGCGCGATGAAGGCGATGCCCTCGTCGCCGAAATCCGCCAGACAGATGGCGTTCCAACTGGCTTCGGCAGTCGGTTCGCGACCATCGAGGATGGCGTCCAGATTGGCGGCAATGGCGCTGACCATGCTTTCGATCATGAAGCCGGTCTTGGGCACGCCGACCGGCACCGGCGTCGGGCCGGTGGGGGCAATCGCGACGCAGACGCCGAGCGCGAAGACATCGGGGAACTTGGGGTTGCGCTGGTGCTTGTCGACGATGATGAAGCCGCGCGGATTGGTCAGCCCTTCGATGCCGAACACCGCCGGCACGCCGCGAAACGCCGGCAGCAGCATCGCATAGTTGAACGGCAGGTCATGCGTCTTGACCACGGCCCCGCCCTCGGCGATTTCCTCGACATGCATCAGGTTCGGCTCGACGCTGGTGACGCGCGCGTTGGTCACCCATTTGATGTGACGTTCGCGCAGCGCGCTTTCGAGCAGGCCCTTGGTGTCGCCGACGCCGTCGAGGCCGAGATGGCCGACATAGGGTTCGGCAGTGACGAAGGTCATCGGCACCTTGTCGCGGATCTTGCGGCGGCGCAGTTCGGTATCGAGGATCAGCGCGAATTCATACGCCGGGCCGTAGCATGACGCGCCTTGCGCGGCGCCGACGACAATCGGGCCGGGGTTTTCAACGAAGCGGTCGAAGGCATCGGCGGCGGCGACGGCGTGCGCGGTCTGGCACACCGACACTGTATTCGCCGCCGGGCCGAAGCCCGGGATTTCGTCGAACGCCAGATCGGGGCCGGTAGCAATTACAAGATAGTCGTAATCGACCGTCGTACCGTCGTTGAGTTCGATGCGCTTTTCGGTCGGATGCACGCGCTTGGCGCCGACCGCGGTGAAGGCGATCTTCTTCTTGGCGAACACCGGCGGCAAATGGATCTGGATGGCTTCGGGTTCACGCCAGCGCACCGCAACCCAGGGGTTTGACGGGATGAATGAATAGGTCTCGCTTTCAGCGATGACCATGACGTCGGCGCGACCCTTGACGGCGTGATTGATTTCATACGCGGCGATGGTGCCGCCCAGTCCTGCACCCAGCACGATGATTTTTGGCCGTGGCATCCACTGTCTCCCCAATTAACCGGCAATGGCTGCCGGTTGGAACATGCTTGACTAAATATAAGAGTTACATGATATATACAAGCCTGAAATAATTAATGCGTGGATATCGGCAGTCCGATGCTGCGCGCTGCACGCCCAAGGAGACGGCACATGTTCGGATTCGGCAAAGCTGCCAACATCAACGAAATTGGCGCCACGCAACTGCAGGCGCTGCTCGCGGCGGACACTGCGATCGTCATCGACGTCCGCGAGCCCGACGAATTTGCTGCCGAACATATTGCCGGTGCGACCAACCTGCCGCTGTCGCGCTTCGATCCGGCGCTGCTGCCCGACGCCGGCGCGCGAACCGTGGTATTGCAATGCGCAGGCGGCAAACGTTCGGCGATGGCGCTGGGGCGCTGCAAGGACGCCCGCGCCGCCATCGACACCCACCTTGCCGGCGGGCTGGCTGCGTGGAAATCCGCGGGCCTGCCGACCGTGCACGGCAACCGCTAGCATGTTTCCCAAGGGGCAGATGACCATGCGCAAGCTGCAATCGACCGGCCTTGTCCTCGCCGCGCTGTTGGCGCTCGGGGCCTGCGGCGAGAAATCGGCCGCACCCACCGCCCCTACTGCAGCACCAGCGGGTTCGCAGCTCAAGCTGGCGCTGACCACCATCGCCGACATGAAGGCCGTCGGCGCCGAAGTCACGACGCGCGACCAGGCCGAAGCGCGCGTGCGCATTCCCGGCACGCTCGCCAGCCTTGATGTGCGTGCCGGTGATACCGTTACCAAGGGCCAGCGCATCGCCACCGTCGTCGATGCGCGGCTGGGCTATGAAACCAGTGCGGCATCGGCGCAGCTGGCGGCTGCCGAGGCCGAAGCAGCCCGCGCCCGCGCCGAGCTCGTCCGTATCGACGATCTCTACCGCAACAAGGTCTATGCCAAGGCG
>CALDHQ010000105.1 GCA_937894055.1 uncultured Polymorphobacter sp. | reverse complement strand
CGCGCGCCCATCGAATAGCCGCCGAGGTCGAAATCAGTCAGGCCAAGGTGGGCGACCAGCGCTTCGATGTCCTGCGCCAGCACGTCGGGGGGATAGGCTGCAGCGTCATGCGGCGCGGCACTGGCGCCATGCGCGCGGAAATCGGGCATGATGACGCGGAAGCCAGCGTTGGCGAGCGCCTTGGCGGTACCGTAGCGCAGCCAGTTGGTCGTGGCATTGCTGAACAGGCCGTGGAGCAGCACGACGGGCCGCGCGTTAGCAGACTCTGGGCCCAGCTCGGTCCAGACGATTTCGGTGCCATCGAAGCTGGCAAAGCGGTGCGTGGCGGGTTCGCTCATTCGGGGTCGCCTTTGCCGCTAGCCCAGCGCGCCACCAGCGGCGGATATTCATCGGCGCGCGTTTCGGGCAGGTCGTCGGGGGGTATCCATGCCGCATGGCGGCTTTCGACGCCGAAGTGGCTGGTCGGCGCAAACGCCTCCGGCGCGTCGAGCGAGCCCAGCGTCAAATCGATGCGCGCGCTATCGGGATAGTCGAACGTCAGCGGCGTACCGCACGCCGCGCAAAAGCCGCGCCGCCCGAACGGCGACGACATATAGTGTGCAGGGGCGCCGGTGAGCGTCAGGTCAGCCTTGGCGACATTGACGAACGCGGCGGCGACATTGCCGACGGCGCGCTGGCACATCCGGCAATGGCACCAATAGGCCTTGTCGGCCTCGGCGCGCGCGACGTAGCGGACGGCGCCGCACTGGCAGCCGCCCGCAACGTCGATCATGCGGCCTTCTTGAGGTGCCGGCGGCCGAGCAGTTCGGCGATCTGCACCGCGTTCAACGCCGCGCCCTTGCGGAGGTTGTCGCTGACGCACCACAGGTTGAGGCCGTGCGGCACCGTCGGATCGACACGCAGCCGGCTGATGTAGGTCGCATATTCGCCGACGCATTCGATCGGGGTGACGTAGCCACCGTCCTCGCGCTTGTCGACGAGCATGACGCCGGGTGCTTCGCGCAGGATCGACTGCGCATGGGCCAGCGAAATCGGCCGTTCGAATTCGATGTTGATCGATTCGCTATGGCCGACGAACACCGGCACGCGCACGCAGGTCGCGGTGACGTCGATGGCGGGATCGAGAATCTTCTGCGTCTCGACGACCATCTTCCATTCTTCCTTGGTCGAGCCGTCTTCCATGAAGACGTCGATGTGCGGAATGAC
>CALDHQ010000104.1 GCA_937894055.1 uncultured Polymorphobacter sp. | reverse complement strand
CGATTCGGTCGCCGGCTATCTGCGCGACCGCTACGATGACGCCGAACGCCGCCGCATCATCGATTCCGAAGCCGGCTGGAGCGCACCGCACTGGCAGGCGTTTGCCGGCGAGCTCGGCCTGCTCGGTGCCGGCTTTGCTGAAAGCCTCGGCGGGCTTGGCGGCGGCGCTGCCGAACATGCGCTGATCCTCGAGGAATTCGGCAGCGCGCTGGTCGTCGAACCCTATCTGTCGACGGCGGTGATCGCGGGCGGCTTCCTCAAGGCCAGCACCGCTGCTGCCGCACCGCAGCTCATCGCCGCTGCCATCGCCGGCACCGCGATCTTCGCCTATGCCGCCGGTGAGCCCAACGCCCGCAGCAACCCCGCGCACGTCGCGACGCGCGCCGAATGTCGCGGCGCCAACTATGTCATCGATGGCCAGAAGGCCGTGGTGCTCGGCGCCGTCGGCGCGACGCACCTGATCGTCGTGGCGCGCACGTCGGGCGGCGACCGCGACCCTGAGGGCATCTCGCTGTTCGTGGTGGACGCCAAGCTGCCCGGCATCAGCCGCCGCGACTATCGCACCATTTCGGGTGGCCCGGCATCGGACATCACTTTCACCAACGTCACCGTGCCGGCGTCGGCGCTGCTGGTCCCCGAAGGCACCGCACTGCCGCTGATCGAGCGCGTCGTCGATGAAGCCACCGCGCTGCTGTGCGCCGAAGCCAATGGCGTGATGCGCCGCCTCCACGGCGACACGCTCGCCTACACCAGCCAGCGCCAGCAGTTCGGCAAGGCGCTCGCCAGCTTCCAGGTCCTGCAGCACCGCATGGTCGACATGCTGGTGGCGATGGAACACTCGCAGTCGATAACTGCACGTGCCATCGAACTGCTCGACGCCGACCCCGCCGAACGCGCCCGCGCGGTCTCGGCCGCCAAGGTCTATGTCGGCAAGTCGCTGCGCTACATCGGCCAGCAGGCGATCCAGCTGCACGGCGGCATGGGCATGACCGACGAACTCGCGGTGGGATTCTTCTTCAAGCGCGCCATCGAGATCGAACGCCAGTTCGGCAGCGTCGAATATCACCTCACGCGCTACACGCGGCTCGCCAATGCGCCCGCCGCCATCGCCGCCTGAACCGGGGAAACAGCCATGACCAGCATCGATTACAACGCCTTCCGCGACGAAGTCCGCGACTTTCTCGCCACCAGCTATCCCGCCTCGAAGCGTGAGCTCAACCAGCGCCAGGCCGGCATGTTCGCCGAACCCGAACTCGGCCAATGGTGGCAGCGCACGCTGCACGCCCGCGGCTGGGGCGCGCCGTCATGGCCGGTCGAATATGGCGGCACCGGCTGGGATGCGGTGCAAAAGCACATCTTCATGAGCGAATGCACCGCCGCCAACACGCCGTCGTTCGCGGTGCAGGGGCTGGCGATGGTCGCGCCGGTGGTGATGAAATTCGGCACCCAGGCGCAGAAGGACTTCTTCTTGCCCGGCATCCTGTCGGGCGAGCTGTACTTCTGCCAGGGCTTTTCGGAGCCGGGCTCGGGGTCGGACCTCGCCAGCCTGCGCACCGCGGCGGTCGTCGACGGTGACGACTATGTCGTCAACGGCTCGAAAATCTGGACGACGCACGCGCATTTCGCCAACTGGATCTTCCTGCTGGTGCGGACCTCGACCGAAGGCAAGCCGCAGCAGGGCATCACCTTCCTGCTCGCGCCGATGTCGACGCCGGGGATTTCGGTGCGGCCGATCATCTCGATTTCGGGCGAGCACGAGCTCAACCAGACCTTCTACGACAACGCCCGCATCCCCATCGCCAACCGCATCGGCGACGAGAACAAGGGCTGGGATGTCGCCAAATACCTGCTCGAATTCGAACGCGGCGGCGCCTATGCGCCCTCTGCCCAGGGCATGCTCGAAGCCGCGAAGAAAATTGCCGCGCAGCAGCCCGGCGACGATTGCGCGACGCTGTGGGACGACCCGCAGTTCCAGCGCAAGACCGCCGAGCTCGAAATCGACATGCTCGCGCAAGCCGCCACCGAACACCGCGTCATGACGGCGCTGGCCGGCGGCAACAACCCCGGCGATATCGTCGCGTCGATGCTCAAGCTCAGCGGCACCGCGCTGCAGCAGGCGGCATCCGAATTGTGCGTCGAAGCGCTCGGCGACTATGCCATCGCCGACCAGCGCCAGTCGCTGCACCTGTCGAGCAACATCCCGCCGATCGGCCCCGACTATGCCGCACGCCCGGTGGCGAAGTTCCTCAACCTGCGCGCCTGCACGATCTACGGCGGCAGCAGCGAGGTGCAGCACAACATCGTCGCACGCGCCGCGATGGGACTGAAGTAGCAGCCCCGCAAAACAACCGGAGAACCGCGACATGACCGACCTGATCCTGCACCAGTATGATGTGTCGCCGTTTTCCGAAAAGGTCCGCACGGTTTTCGGCATCAAGGGGCTGGCGTGGCGCTCGGTGGTCCAGCCGGTGATCATGCCCAAGCCCGACCTGACGCCGCTGACCGGCGGCTACCGCCGCATCCCGGTGCTGCAGATCGGCGCCGACGTCTATTGCGACAGCCAGGTGGCGATTGCCGAAATCGAGGCGCGCCACCCGGCGCCCGCCATCGTCCGCCCCGGCGACTGGGCGGTGAACCTGTGGGCCGACCGGCTGTGGTTCCAGGCCACCGTCACCGCAGTGTTCGCGGCGCTCGGCGACAAGACCCCGGCGGATTTCATGGCCGACCGCGAAAAGCTGTCGGGCCGCCCGTTCGATGTCGCCGCGATGAAGGCCGGCGCCGGCGTCATGCGCGCGCAGTGGCGGGCACAAGCTGCGTGGATCGAACAGGGCGTCAAGGTGCAACCCTTCCTCGGCGGCGCGACCCCATCGCTGGGCGATGTTGCCGCCTATATGAACATCTGGTGGCTCAGCCTCGCCGTACCCGACGTGGCAGCGACGCTGCTCGCCGGATTCAGCGGTGTGCAGGCGTGGCGCGGCCGCATGCAGGCACTGGGCCACGGCACCCGCAGCGAAATGGCGCCCGCCGAGGCGCTCGCCATCGCCCGCGCCGCCACCCCCGCGCCGCCGCCGGCGCACGACCCGCACGACGTTTCCGGCCTGTCGCCGGGCGCAGCGGTGCATGTGTCCGCCGATGACTATGGCCGCGACCCGGTCGCCGGCACGCTGGTCGCCGCCACCCCCGACCGCGTCATCATCGCCCGCAGCTCGGCCGAAACCGGCACCGTCAACGTCCACTTCCCGCGCGTCGGCTATCACCTGACCCCGGCGGGCTGACCGCGCTGGCGGCTATGGCCAATCAGCAAACGACCCGTTGCGGTCGTTGACGCAGGCGAGAAGCGAACCCATGCTTGATCGACGAAATGCCAATATCAAGCCGCGCAAACCAATCCAGAGCAGGATCTTGAGATGCCCTTGAATAGCCCCCTGAAATCTGCAACCGCCAGCTTGACCCGCGGCCTTTACCTAACGATTGCGACCCTTTGTGTCTCCCTGTGCCTCGGCACGGCGGCGCAAGCGCAAGAAAAGGCCGAGATCAAGTACGCTCAGGTCAATGATGTGAAACTGGCCTATTACCTCAGAGGTAAGGGCGAGCCGATGATTCTGATTATGGGCTATGCGGCCACCATGAGCGCATGGGACCCGGCACTTCTCGATGAATTGTCCAAAAACAACCAGCTCATCATTTTCGATAACCGCGGCGCTGGACTGTCGACCGATACCAAGGACAACCGCACGACGATCCCGCAGATGGCCGACGATGCCGCTGGCCTGGTCAAAGCTTTGGGCTTCAAGAAGGTCAACATATTCTCATGGTCAATGGGCGCCCGGATTGGACAGCAGCTCGTGATCAGGCACCCGGATCTGATCGATAAGGTCATACTATGTGCCCCGAATCCGGGCGGAAAATATCAGATCGCCATTTCCGAAAAAGTCGGGAAGGAGCTGAATAATCCAAGCCTTTCTCCGATGGAGAATTTCGAGCTGCTGTTCCCGAATACATCCGAAGGCAAAGCGGCTGCAAAGCTGGTATACGCCAGAATTACATCGGCAGCAGCGGCCGGAACCATCCCGAACGATTTTGTGGTATCCGAAGAAACAAAGCAGCGCCAGGTTCGTGCGCGCATAGCGCTTTGGAATGCCGATAATAGCAATTACAATGACTTGAAGAACATCACTGCGCCCGTTTTGGTTGCAGATGGTCGTGATGACATCATCGACAATCCCCAAAACGCCGTCGTCATCGCCAATCAAATTCCCTTCGCATGGTTGGCGTTTTATGAAGGCGGGCATGCATTCCTGTTCCAGAGTTACAAGAAGCTTTCTGAAACGGTGAATGTGTTCCTGCAAGCGGACTAGCCATCTGGCTCCGCTATACCAATACTAGAGGCGACTGCGCTCCCGTCCCGGACAACGGCGGCGTGAGCTGCAGCGCGGCTATTTCTGCGCCAGCAGCGCCAGTGCCGCGACGGTATCGATCTTCGTGCCCAGCGCGACCGCCGGCAAGTCGATGAAGAAATCGGGGTTGTGGTTGGCGAAGGGGAATGCCCGGCCCGCCTTTTGCGCGGCGGCGAACTTGTCCATCGGCGCGATGCCGATCAGCAGGAACACGTACGGCGTGCCGAGCGGCTCGAACGCCACCTGGAAGTCCTCCGACCCCATCACTGTCGGGAAGTTGCCGATAACCTTCCCCGCACCGAGCAGCTCGGTCAGCGACGGATTGACCGCATCTACCAGCTTGGCGTCATTGACCAGCGGCGGCGCGGTGCCCTTCATAGTCCGCGTCGGCATTGCGTCCGGCCCCATGCCGGCGGCAATCGCCACGCCCTTGTTGACCTCGTCGATGCGCGTCAGCATCTGTTCGCGCACCGGCTGCTGCAGCCAGCGCAGGTTGAGCATCAGCGTGGCGGTTGACGGGATGACGTTGTTGTCGCGCCCGGCCTGCACCGCGCCGACGGTCAGCACCGCGGCCGACTGCGGATCGACATTGCGGCTGATGATCGTCTGGTACGACATGATCGCCTGCGCCGCCATCACCACCGGATCGATCGCCAGCTCGGGCGCCGAACCATGCCCGCCCTTGCCCTTGAACACGATATCGAGCTGGTCGGTGCCCGCCATGCGGACGCCGGCGGTATTGGCGACAAAGCCCACCGGCCCGGGCACGGCATGGCTGCTCAACGCATAGTCGGGCTTGGGGAAGCCGCGCGTCCACAGCCCGTCATCGACCATCGCCTGCGCGCCCATGCCGATTTCCTCCGCAGGTTGCGCATAGACCACCAGCGTCCCCGACCAGTCCGCTTTAAGCGTCACCATCGCCTTCGCCAGCCCGAGCAGCCAGGTGACATGGCCGTCATGGCCGCAGGCGTGCATGACATCGACTTCGCTGCCGTCGGCGAGCCGCTGCGGGCCCTTCGCCGCCCAGGGCAGCCCGGTGGTTTCGCGGACGCCGCCGTTGGCATCCATGTCGGCGCGGAACCACACGGTCGGCCCCGCGCCGTTCTTGAGCACACCGACCACGCCGGTCTTGCCGACGCCGGTGGTGACCTCAAAACCCAGCGCCTTCAGTTCCTTGGCGACGATCCCTGCGGTGCGGGTTTCGGTGAATGCCAGTTCGGGGTGCTGGTGCAAATCCTTGAAAATCGCCGTCAGTCGCGCCGTGTCGGCATCGACTGTCGTGCCGACCTTGGCGACCAGTGCCGCCGGCAGCTCGGCCGCCGCTGCAGGTGCAGCCAGCGCCAGTGCCGCCGCGACCAGAATATGCTTGCCGCCCATGCGCTTCATGACTGCCACTCCCCAGAATCCGTGCGCGGACTATCGCCAAATCCGCTGCCCGCGTCCAGCATCACTGCTGCGACACCGGCAGCGTTCAACGTCGCTTGGCAGCGTCGCGCAAATGTGTCTATCAGGGATGAAAATAGCGAACACGACATTGGGGAGTCCGACATGGCGACTGACAAAGCGGCGATTCTGGAAAAATACCGTGCCGAGCGCGACAAGCGCCTGCGCGAGGATGGCAACGACCAGTATCTCGAAACCACCGGCCAGTTCGCGCATTACCTCGATGACCCCTACACGCCGCGTGTCGAGCGGCCGCCGGTCACCGACCATGTCACCTTCGCGATGGTCGGCGGCGGCTTTGCCGGGCTGTGCGTCGGCGCGCGGCTGGCCGAGGCCGGCATCACCGATGTCCGGCTGATCGACAAGGCCGGCGATTTCGGCGGCAACTGGTACTGGAACCGCTACCCCGGCGCGCAGTGCGACACCGCATCGATCATCTATCTGCCGCTGCTCGAAGAAACCGGCCACATGCCGACCGAAAAATACGCGCATGCGCCCGAAATCCTCGAACAGTCGCGCCGCATCGGCCGCACCTTCGGCCTGTATGACAAGGCGCTGTTCCACACCCGCGTCACCGACATGGTGTGGGAAGAGGACAAGGGCGTCTGGCGCATCACCACCGATCGCGGCGACAGCTTCACCGCCGACTATATCGGCATGGGCACCGGCCCGCTGCACGTCCCCAAGCTGCCCGGCATCCCCGGCATCGATACCTTCAAGGGCCACAGCTTCCACACCAGCCGCTGGGACTATGATTACACCGGCGGCGACACGTTCGGCGCGCCGCTCGACAAGCTCAAGGACAAGCGCGTCGCCATCATCGGCACTGGCGCGACTGCCGTGCAATGCGTCCCGCACCTCGCGCGCGCCGGCGGCACCGTCTATGTCGTGCAGCGCACGCCGTCGTCGATCGATGTCCGCGCCAATGAACCGATCGATCCCGAATGGTTCAAGACCGTGGCCACGCCGGGCTGGCAGAAGCGCTGGCTCGACAATTTCGCCCGCAATGTCGGCATGGGCGGCGCTGCCGAGGATTGGGTCAAGGACGGCTGGACCGACCTGACGCGCCGCATCCGCGCCAAGGTGATGAACCTGCCGCCCGAGCAGATGAACCCCGCCGGCATGATGGCCGCGTACGAGGACGCCGACATCGAGAAGATGTCCGAAATCCGCGCCCGCGCCGAAGCCATTGTCGAAGACAAGGAAACCGCCGAAAAGCTCAAGGCCTGGTACCGCCAGCTGTGCAAGCGCCCGTGCTTCCACGACGCCTATCTGCAGGCGTTCAATGAGCCCAACACGCACCTGATCGACACCGACGGCAAGGGCGTCGAACGCATCGACGAAACCGGCTTCTGGGTCGGCGGCAAGCATTACGACGTCGATTGCATCATCTACGCGTCGGGCTTCGAAGTCGGCACCAGCCACCAGCGCCGCGCCGGGTTCGACATCGCCGGCGTCGGCGGCAAGCGGCTGTCGGAAGCGTGGAGCGACGGCATGCGGACGCTGCACGGCCTACACGTCAACGGCTTCCCCAACGCCTTTGTCGTGCAGGTCGCACAGGCCGCGAACTACATCGTCAACGTCCCGCACAACTGGTCGGATGCCGGCGAAACCATCGCGACGATCGTCCGCCACGCCATCGATACCGGCGCCAAAAAGGTCGATGTCCAGCCCGAAGCCCAGAAGAAATGGGTCGATTTCGTGTTGACCAGCCCGGGCGGCATGGCCGGCATCGCCCCCGATTGCACGCCGGGCTATTACAACAACGAAGGCAAGGGCTATCAGGAATCGGCGCTGTTCGGCGCGGGTCACCCGGCCGGCGCGGTGGCGTTCTTCAGCTACATCGATGACTGGCGCAAATCGGGCAAGTTCGAGGGTCTGACCTTCAACTGAGGGCCGGATCAGGGGGTAACATGGCCGGCCGGATAACCGATCTCGATACCGATACGGCGGCGGCGCACCAGCTGTTCGCGTCGCTCGACGCCATGGAGGGATTGCCACCGGCGCCAGCGGCGCCGGTCAAGCCCGACCGCTTCCCGTATGAAGGCGCGCTGCGCCGCGTCTATCCGGGGCTGATCGTTGCCGCCACCATCGGCATCGCCGCGACCTGGCTGTCGACGCACTACAGCGCGCCGGTGATGCTCTATGCGCTGCTGCTCGGCATGGCGTTCCACTTCCTCCACGAGGAGGGCGCGTGCATCGCCGGCATCGAGTTTTCGTCGAAAGCCATATTGCGCGTCGGCGTCGCGTTGCTCGGCGCGCGCATCACCGCCGAACAGATCATGAGCCTCGGGCCGTGGCCGATCCTGCTCGTCGTCACCGGCGTCATCACCACCATCCTGTTCGGCGCGTTGCTCGCCAAACGCCTCGGGCTCAGCCGCAATTTCGGCGTGCTGACCGGCGGCGCGGTGGCGATTTGCGGCGCATCGGCGGCACTCGCGGTTGCCTCGGTGCTGCCCAAGACGCGCGACAGCGAACGCGATACCATCCTGACCGTCGTCACCGTGACGGCGCTGTCGACGATCGCGATGATCGTCTACCCGCTGCTGTCGACGGCGCTGGGCTTCAGCAACACCCAGGCCGGCATCTTCATCGGCGGCACCATCCACGACGTCGCGCAGGTCGTCGGCGCCGGCTATTCGATCTCGGACGAAACCGGCAACACCGCGACCTATGTCAAGCTGCTGCGCGTCGCGATGCTGGTGCCGGTGGTGTTTTCGATCGCGCTGCTGGTACGGCGCGGCACGCCCGCGAGCGGCGGCGCGGCGCCCAAGCTGCCGACCTTCCTGATCGGTTTCGTCGCGCTGGTCGTCATCAACAGCCTCGGTTTCCTGCCCAAACCCGTCGCCGATTTCGCCGGCGAGCTGTCGCGCTGGTGCCTCGTCACCGCGATTTCGGCGCTCGGCATGAAGACCAGCTTCAAGGCGCTCGCCGCGGTCGGCTGGAAGCCCGTCGGGCTGATGGTCGCCGAAACGCTATGGATCGGCGCGCTGGTGCTGATCGCCGTCAAATATCTGGTGTAAGGAGGCGTCCATGCCGATCAACGTCACACCGCAGCCGTCGGGGTTCGGCGCGCATGTCACCGGGCTCGACCTGTCGAAGCCGCTCGACGCCGCGACCAAGGCCGAAGTCCTCGCCGCCTGGGCCGCGCACGGCGTGCTGGCCTTTCCCGACCAGCCGCTTAGTCTTGAGCAGCAGGAGGCGTTCACGCTGGCGCTCGGCAACTTTGGCGAAGACCCGTTCGTCAAGCCGATGGCGGGCCATGCGCACATCCTCGAACTGCGCCGCGAGCCGCACGAAACCGCGCCCAATTTCGGCAGCGGCTGGCATTCGGACTGGAGCTTTCAGGCCACCCCGCCGGCCGCCACCATCCTGCATTCGAAGGTCATCCCGCCGGTCGGCGGCGACACGCTGTTCGCCGATTGCACCGCGGCGTTTGCGGCGCTGTCACCGGCGATGCAGGTGCTGTGCGAGGGCCTAAACGCCGTCCATTCGGCCAAGCTGCCCTATGGCCGCAACGGCGCCTATGCCAAGGAAACCGGCACGCGCACGATGCAGATCATCACCGGCGAGGCCGCCGAAGCGACGCAGCTCCACCCGCTGGTTCGCGTCCATCCGGTGACGGGTAAAAAGGCGCTTTTCTGCTCGCCGACCTACACCATCGGGCTGGAGGGCATGACGCAGGACGAGGGCTACGCCATCCTCGGTTTCCTGTTCAAGCACATCACCCAGCCGCAATTCATCTACCGCCACAAATGGTCGGCCGACACGCTGCTGATCTGGGACAACCGCCGC
>CALDHQ010000103.1 GCA_937894055.1 uncultured Polymorphobacter sp. | reverse complement strand
GGCACCGGCGCCTTCACCGGCGCCGATAACCAGACAAACTTCCTTTGCCGACACCAGTCCCACCCGCCTTCTCCTCCACCCGCCAAGCCGCAATTGGGCACCGGATAGTTGCCATTGCGGTGCGCACCATTGGTCATCTGTATGATAACTATCATTCAGGTGGTCAAGGGCGAACGCTAAACGCTTCGGAGAGCAGCTACGTCATGCCTGATGCAACCGCATGGTCAATGCTTCCGCCGCTGACCCGTCACGGCACCTCTGGCCAATATGGCACACGCGATGTAGCTGGCAGTATGCAATCTGCATGATATATGTCATCTTGCAAGATGATGCCGGTGCAGATGGAGGCCGCAAAATGGGACATTCGAAGGCTGAAAAGGCCCAAAGCCGCGAGCGCATTCTGACTGCTGCGGCCACAAAAATCCGCGAATCCGGTCTCGACGGCGTCAGCGTCGGCGAGCTGATGAAGTCGGTCAACCTGACGCACGGTGGCTTTTACGGGCACTTTGAATCGCGCGCACACCTGATTGCCGCGGCGCTTGAACAGGCGCTCGCCGATGGTGAAAAGGCGTCCGCCGCGCATGCCGGCAAGAACGGCAGCGTCACGGTCAAGTCGATCGTCAACAGCTACCTCAGCCCCGCGCATCGCGACCACCCGAGCAGCGGCTGCGCCATTCCGACGCTCGCCGGCGAAGTCAGCCGCGCCGATCCCGAAGTCCGCGCCGTCATGGCGCAACAGCTGGTCAAATCGTTCGACGCCATGGGCGATGCGCTGGGCGAAACCGGGCAGGATACCGAGCAGTTCGCCGTATCCGCCTGGTCGATGATGGTCGGCGCCATGATGATTTCGCGCATCCTGGCGGATGATCCGCTGGCCGACCGGGTGCTGGCGCTGACGCGCAAATCAATCCTCGACCTTGCGGCGCTCCACGACGGACGCAAGAACTAGGACCTTCTTCGTGCGGGGACGCTTGGCGTGCAAGGCGCCGACGGTCGCAGTCCCAGTCTCCACCATGCAGAATCAGACATGCCCGGCAGGCCATTTTCGGATTCCACGCCCGATCCTGAATCTTGCTTGATTTAGCATGATAGTCATCATACAGAATTGCCAGTCTGACAGCGAGGAGACGAGTCGTGGCAGCTGTGCAATTCCATTTCGACTATCGTAGTCCCTATTCGTATCTGGCGATGACGCAGACCGCCGATATCGACCTGACGCTGCACCCTTTCGATGTCATCGACGTGATGAAGCGGGTGGGCAACACGCCGACCACCATCACCTGCAAGGCCAAGGGCGCCTACGCCTCGGTTGACCTCGGCCGCTGGGCGCGTCGCTACGGCGTGCCGATGAGCCCCAATCCCAAAATGCGCGAAATCGACGGTCGACGGTTGCTGCGCGCGACGCTGGCCATACCCGACGGTCGCGAGCGCCGTAAAGCCGCGACGGCGCTGTTCAACGCGATGTGGGGCGAACCCGCGCCGCTGGGGTCGCCGGCAGAAATCACCGCGCTCCTGGCATCGGCAGGCGTCGCCGGCGCTGCGGCTCTGAACGCGCTGATGGATGGCGCTGCGCTCGAAGCGCTGCTCGATGCCGCCAACGCCACCGCCGCCGAACGCGGCGTGTTCGGCTCGCCGACATTCTTTGTCGGGACCGAGATGTTCTTTGGCAACGACCGGCTCGACTTCATGCGCGACGCCATGGGAGCGGCGGCATGAAGCCGCTCGCTGTCGTCACCGGGGTCGGCCCCGGCACGGGTAGCTCGCTGGTCCGGCGTTTCGTCGCCGGCGGCTATCAGGTCGCCATGATCGCACGCGACGTGGCACGTCTTGATGCGCTGGCCGCCGAACTGCCCGACGCGTTCGCCGTGCCCTGTGACGTGACCGATACTACGGCGCTGCTTGCGGCGCTGGAGGCCATCAAGCAGCGTGCCGGGGCGCCCGAAGTCGTCGTGCACAATGCCGTCGGCGGCGCCTTTGCCGACTTCATGGAAGTGGCGCCGAAAACGCTGCAACTCAATTTCGACGTCAATGTCATGGCGCTGCTCCATCTGGCACGCTGGGCGGCGCCACTGATGGTCGAACGTGGCAACGGCGCGATCATCGTCACCGGCAACACCTCCGCACAGCGCGGGCGCGCCAAGTTTGCCGGCTTCGCGCCGACCAAGGCGGCGCAGCGCATTCTGGCTGAATCGATCGCGCGCGACCTTGGACCCAAGGGGGTTCATGTCGCCTATCTGATCATCGACGCCGTCATCGACGTGCCGTGGGCGCGGGCGCTCTACACCACCGCCGAAGACGACTTCTTCATCAAGCCGTCCGCGATCGCCGATGAAGTCTATCATCTGGCGCATCAGGACCGCTCGGCGTGGTCGTTCCTCGCCGAAGTGCGCCCGTATCGGGAAAACTGGTAGCCCGCTGTAACGCCGCCCGAGCAGGAGAATCGACGATGTCTGAAACCGTGACCCGCAAGTCGGCGTGCATCCTGTGCTATGTGAACTGCGGCATCGAAGTCGAGATCGAAGACGGCGTCATGAAGCGCGTCCGCGGCGACAAGGACAACCCCAAGTCGCTCGGTTACATCTGCCAGAAGGCCGGGCGGCTGCCCTATTATGCCAATGACCGTGCGCTGCGGCTGACCAGCCCGTTGCGCCGCACCAAGGACGGCGACTTCGAGAAGATCAGCTGGGACGTGGCGATTGCCGAGATCGCGGCCAAACTGCATGACGTGCGCGCCGTCGGTGGCGCGCAGGCGTTCGGCTACTACGGCGGCGGCGGCCAGGGCAGCGTGATGGGCGGCGTGTTCGGCCAGGCGCTGCGCGGCGTGATGGGCAGCGGCCCCTATTTCAGTGCCGTCTCGCAGGAAAAGACCGGCGATTTCTGGGTCAACGGACACATGTTCGGGGCGCACAACATCCACACCGCCGAAGATGTCCATGGCGCCGAACTCACCATCGTGCTCGGCTGCAACCCGTGGATGGCCAATGGCTTCGTGCGGGCGCGCGACGCCGTGTCGGCCATCGGCAAGGATCCGAACCGCAAGATGATCGTCATCGATCCGCGGCGCACCGAAGTCGCCGATCTGGCCGACCTCCACCTCGCTTTGCGGCCCGGCACCGATGCCTTCCTGCTCGGTGCCTTGCTCGCCATGATCGTCGAGCGTGGCGGTCAGGACGATGAATTTCTGGCCACCCGCACGACCGGCTGGGACGAGGTCCGCGCCGAACTTGCGAAAGTGCCCGTCTACGCCTGGCTCACGGCGGCCGACATCAGCCGCGAACAGGCCGAAAAGGCCGTCAGCATGATCATCGACGCGGCTTCGATGACGGTGCGCGCCGATGTCGGCGTCCAGCAGTCGCGCAATTCGACGCTCAACGCCTATCTCGAAAAGCTGCTGTTCCTCGTCACCGGCAATTTCCTCAAGCCCGGCTGCAACGGCCTCCACACCTGGCTGGCGCCGATGTGGGGTCATTCGCGCCCCGGCTCGGCCGATCTTGCCACCGGTCAGGCGCGCATCGCCGGGCTGTCGCCGCCGAACGACCTGCCCAAGACGATCCTGACCGATCATCCCGAACGCGTCCGCGCCATGTTCGTCGATTCGGGCAACCCCGCCAATACGGTGACCGATACCACCGCCGTCGAAAAGGCGCTCTCCAGCCTCGATCTGCTCGTCGTCGTCGAAGTCGCCATGACCGAAACCGCGCGGCTGGCCGACTATGTCCTGCCGGCCTGCAACCAGTTCGAACGCTGGGAAAACACGCTGTTCAACTTCGAATATCCGCACAATGTCTTCCAGCTGCGCGAGCCGCTGTTCGACCCGCTGCCCGGCACGCTGCCTGAGCCCGAAATCTATGCCCGGCTCATCCGCGCCATGGGCTTCATGCCAGCCGACGCGCAACTCGAACATCTGCGCGAACTGGCCGCGTCGGACCGCGCGGCGTTTTCCGCAGCCTTTGCCGATCTGTTGAAGGAAGCGCCAAATCACCGCTACATCACGCCGGTTATCCTTTACGAAACGCTGGGCCGGGCGCTACCGCCGGGTGCCGCGGCGACGGCTGTCTGGTGGCCGGCCGCCCATCAATGCGCCCGGGTCAACCGCGACGCGGTGATCGGCGCCGGGTTCGAAGGCGAAGGCCCGGCACTGGGCGAGGCGCTGTTCGAAGCCATGGTCAGCCGGCGTTCCGGCGTGATCTTCACCGATGAAAAACACGAAGACCTGTGGCGACTGGTCGGCCATGCCGACGGCAAGGTGCACCTCGCCATTCCCGAAATGTTCGACTGGCTGGCGCGACTGGACGTCGCCGATGTCGAGCCCGACCCGGCATACCCGATCATGCTGATCGCCGGGCAACGTCGCCACTACAACGCCAACCAGGCCATCCGCGACCCGCGCTGGCGCAAGAACGATCCGGCGGGCGCGCTGCACATGCACCCCGACGATCTGGCGGCCGCTAACGGCGTCGCCGGCGGCTGGATGGCGGTCGTCACCCCCGCCGGGCGGCTGGTGGTCCGGGTTGACGCCGATCCCCGCCTGCGCCGCGGCCAGGCTTCACTGCCGCACGGCTACGGCCAGATCTACGATACGCCGCAAGGCAAGGTCACCATCGGCCCGCGCCTCAACATGATCACCATGACCGAAGACTGCGACCCGATCGCGCGCACGCCACACCACAAGAATGTCGCGATCCGCGTCGAGCTGCCGACCCTCGCGGAAATCAGCTTCCACGAGGAACAGGAAGTCTGGGCCAAGCAAGTCACTGGTTGACCATGGCCCGTCGCCTAAGAGCTAAGTGCTAGGCGTGATCCCGCGTGGCTACGGCAAATGAAGGTGATTGGTGCCCCTGGCCGGACTCGAACCAGCACGCCTTGCGGCACTCGATTTTGAGTCGAGCGCGTCTACCAATTTCACCACAGGGGCAACGGCCAAGCTGCTAGCCGATGACGCGCGCTCGTGCAACGCTTCAGCAAACAAACCTTGCCTATTTGGCGTTAAGACCCCACGGAGGCGATTATGTCCAGACCTCCTCGCATTCCCGGTGGCGGTGGCGCCTCCGGCGGCCGCCCGCCCGGCAACCGTCCTCCCGGCAATCGTCCCACCGGTGGCAAGCCCGGCGGCACGCGTCCGCCCTCCCCGTTCAACGAGCGTCCGCCGCGCACATCAGCAGACTCACGTCCGCGACGTGCCGCCGATGCGCGTCCGGCGCGCGCTGCTGATCCACGACGCAGCCGCGACGGCGGTGAGCCGCTCGCCACATCGGTGCGCGAACTGCGCCAGCACATCCCCGGCGGTCGTCCGGTGCGGCTGCCACGCGGCGGCGTGCCGACCGGCGAACCCACCATCCCCGCCGGCCGTCGTGGCCGCGGCGAGCGCCGTGCGGCTGAAGCCCGCGCGCCCGGCGCTGGCGCCATCGAACCGCAGCGCATCGCCAAGCTGCTGGCGCGTGCCGGTGTCGGTTCGCGTCGCGACATCGAACGGATGATCACCGAAGGCCGCATCGCGGTGCACGGCAAGGTACTCGAAAGCCCGGCATTCATCCTGTCGTCGCTCGACGGCGTCACCGTCAACGGCGACCCCGTCGCCTCGATCGAACCGACCCGGCTGTTCGCGTTCAACAAGCCCGCAGGCTTCCTGACCACGGCGCGCGACCCTGCCGGCCGCCCGACGATCTTCGACGTGCTGCCGCCTGGCTTGCCGCGGCTGGTGCCCGTCGGACGCCTCGACATGAACACCGAAGGCCTGTTGCTGATGACCACCGACGGTGCGTTGAAGCGGCAGCTCGAATTGCCGGTCAATGCCGTGTCGCGGCGTTACCGCGTGCGCGCCTATGGCGATATTTCGGTGGCGGCGCTCGATGCGCTGATCGACGGCATCACCATCGACGGCATGCACTACGGCCCGATCGACGCCGATATCGAAATCCGCACCGGCCGCAATCTGTGGATTTCGATGCGGCTGACCGAAGGCAAGAACCGCGAAATCCGCCGCGTGCTCGAATTCCTCGGGCTGCAGGTGTCGCGGCTCATCCGTGTCGCCTATGGCCCGTTCGAACTCGGCGAACTGCCGGTGCGCGGCGTTGCCGAAATCGACAGCGACGCCATCGTGCGGCTCAAGAAATCGTTCGGCAAGGCCCGCGACTGATGCGCATCATTGCGGGAAAGTGGCGCGGCCGCGCCTTGGCCTCGCCGCCGGGAGAAACGACTCGCCCGACCGCCGACCGCGTCCGCGAGGCACTGTTTTCGATGTTGACCAGCCGCCTCGGCAGCTTCGAAGGCCTGCATGTCGGCGACTTTTACGCCGGCACCGGTGCACTGGGGCTGGAAGCGCTGTCGCGCGGCGCCCGCCATGTCAGCTTTGTCGAGAATGAACGCGTCGCGCTTGCGGTGCTCAAGGCCAATGTCGCGACCTTCGAAGCTGAATATGACAGCAGCATCGTGCCGCAATCGGTTGAAAATATTGGCGTCGCGCGTGAAGCCTGCGACGTTGTGCTGCTTGACCCGCCCTATGGCACGGGGCTGGTGCCGCCGGCCTTGGCGCGGTTGCAGGCGCAGGGCTGGATCGCCCCGCACGCGCTGATTTCGGTCGAAACCGGTTTCCGCGAGGAACTCGACGTGCCGGGTTTCAGTGTCGAGGTATCACGCAAGCACGGCAAGGCGCGGCTGCACCTGTTGCGCCCGCTGCCCTGACGGCAACGGGCGCGAAGGTAGTTTACTTGCCTTCGAGAACCGCGACGAGCGGTGCAGCGGTGCCCGGCTTGACCGAACGCTTGACCAGAATGTCGATCGGCGTCAGCGGCTTGACGCCGTAGAACTGCTCGCTCCAGTTGTTGTTGGTAGCGATACCGGTGCCCGAGAAGTTGACGCCGCCGTACAGGCCCTTCGACTTCGAATAGGCGATGACATCGGCCTTCAGGTTGCTCTTGGCGCCGCCACCGACGGGGCCGGCCGCCACGCTGGCATCGGCGCCGAGCTTGAACGAACCGGCCATCAGGCTGTCGAGCGCCTTCTGGTTCATCACCAGCGCGACCACTGCCGAATCCGAAACGCCGGCCTGGAAGCCGACGCTGGCGGTGCCGAGCTTGTAGAATGCCGGGCCGGCCCATTTGCCGTCCTTGCCGCGCGCCAGCACGACGCCCTGCCCGCCCGAGCCGCCGAAGATGAAGCCGGCCTTGACGACCGACGGCGCGATGATCACCGCCTTGGCCTTGCCGATGTTGGCGCGCAGCCAGGTCAGTTCCTTGTCACCCAGGAACAGCTGGAGCGTCTGGGTCGACTCGTCGACCAGCTTCTGCTGATCGCTGACCTTGGCAGCAGCGGGAGCGCCAATGGCCAGCGTCACACCGGCGGCAACCGCCAGCGTCAATGCCATGCGGCGGGTTTGAAAATGCGTCATGATAGGTCACTCCCAATATTGCGGCGGGTTGCCGCGAAAACAGTCGAACCGCAACGGTGAACCAAACGCGCGGGAGCCTGCCTGAAAATAATAGACCCGCCTGAACGACGTGGAAAGAGACGATTACGTCCACCGCGCAGGTGACAAGCCCCGCCGTGCGACCTAGCATCGCGTCGCAGCAACAACTCCGGCAGCCTGACATGACCAGTTCGATCGCTATCGCCCAGGCCGGCATTGCACTGCGCCAGTGTCTGGAAGCCGAAATCACCGCCGATGCCGGGCTGTCGCTGGCACGCGTATCGGTGACGCTGTCGCTGCTCGCGCATGCGCCGGTGGTGCTTGCGGCATTGCCGGCCGTATCGACGCCGGGCAACCGCATCCAGGTGATGTTGTTCGGCGCGGCACCATCCGAACCGCTGCGCAATCTACCGCGCGGTGCGCCGGCGCCGCTGCAGTTGGACCTGCGCTACCGCGTCGCCATCGTCGCACAGTCGCTGGTCGCTGCGGAACTGATGACTGGCGTGGTGCTCGACGCCGTGCATCGCAACGCCCTGCTGGAGATCCCGAAAACCGCCACCGACCCTGTCGAGGCAGCGCTGCTTACCGGGCCGGGCATCGACCGCGCGGTGCCGGTGGCGCTGCACCTCGAGCCGCCGCGCGTCGAAAACCCCGATGCGGCGCTCATCCTGCGCGTCGGGCCGCTGACGCTCACCACCTGAAGCGCCCTAATTCGCAAACAGGGCTTGGCAGCCCGTGCGATGTTCCTTACTTGTTCCGGCGATGACCGCTACCCCCGCCCCTGCCGCCAATGGCGAGCCGCGCTACCTGTCCGGCCTCAACGCGCCGCAGCGCCAGGCGGTGCTGACCACCGATGGCCCGGTGCTGATCCTCGCGGGCGCCGGCACCGGCAAGACCCGCGCACTGACGACGCGGCTGGCGCATATCCTGCATTCACGGCTGGCGTGGCCGTCCGAAATCCTCTGCGTCACCTTCACCAACAAGGCGGCGCGCGAGATGCAGCACCGCATGGCGGCACTGCTCGGGCAGTCGGTTGAAGGCCTGCCGTTCCTCGGCACCTTCCACGCGGTGGCGGCGCGTATGCTGCGGCGTCACGCCGAACTCGTCGGCCTCGACAGCAATTTCACCATTCTCGACACCGATGACCAGCAGCGGCTGATGAAGCAGATCATCATCGAAGCCGGCATCGACGACAAGCGCTGGCCCGCCAAGGCGCTCGCCGGGCACATCGATCGCTTCAAGAACCGCGGCCTGACCCCGGCGCAGGTGCCGGCGCACGAAGCCCACGACTTTGCCGACGGTAAGCTCATCGCGCTCTACACGCGCTATCAGGCGCGGCTTGCCGAACTCAACGCCGCCGATTTCGGCGACCTGCTGCTGCACATGCTGACCATTTTCCTCGCGCATCCCGATGTGCTGGCGGACTATCAGCAGCGCTTCAAATATGTGCTGGTCGACGAATATCAGGACACCAATGTCGCGCAATATCTGTGGCTGCGGCTGCTCGCGCAGCAACGCCGCAACATCGCCTGCGTCGGCGATGACGACCAGTCGATCTATTCGTGGCGCGGCGCCGAAGTCGCCAATATCCTGAGGTTCGAGAAGGACTTCCCGGGCGCAACGATCATCCGACTTGAACAGAATTACCGCTCGACCGCGCCCATTCTCGCGGCCGCCGGCGGGCTGATCGCGCACAACGGCGGCCGGCTCGGCAAGACGCTGTGGACGGCCAGCGACGGCGGCGACAAGGTCGAAGTCATCGGCGTCTGGGACGGCCCCGAAGAAGCCCGCCGCGTCGGCGAACGCATTGAGGCGCTGCAGGCGGACGGCGTGCCGCTCGACCAATGCGCCATCCTGGTGCGCGCGCAGTTCCAGACGCGCGAGTTCGAAGACCGCTTCATCACCATCGGCCTCAATTACAAGATCATCGGCGGCTTCCGCTTTTACGAACGCGCCGAAGTGCGCGACGCCCTCGCCTACCTCCGGATCATCGCCCAGCCTTCGGACGACCTCGCGTTTGAACGAATTTACAACACGCCCAAGCGTGGACTGGGTGACAAGGCGCTCGAAAAGCTCCATCGCCATGCGCGTGCCCGCGGCGTGCCGCTGTCGCTCGCCGCCATCGAGATCGTCGATACCGATGAGCTGCCTCCGCGGGCACGCAATACCCTCCTCGCCCTGATGCGCGATTTCGCCCGCTGGCGCGATCTGGCCAAGACGGCCACCCCGACCGCACTGATC
>CALDHQ010000102.1 GCA_937894055.1 uncultured Polymorphobacter sp. | reverse complement strand
CGACCGCCATGATTTCTCGCTCGGCGCGGCGCGCGGACTCAGCCTTGCCGATGGCGCCGCGACGCTGACGGCGTTCACCGCCGAAACCGTCGCACTGGCGCTGCGCCATGTCCCCGAACTGCCGTTACGGCTGCTCGTCTGCGGCGGTGGCCGCCACAATGCGACGCTGATGGCGATGCTGGCTGCGCGCACAGGCGTGGAGACGCTGCCCGTCGAGGCCGCGGGCTGGAACGGCGACGCGCTCGAGGCCGAAGCCTTCGCCTATCTCGGCGTGCGGACGCTGATGGGGCTGCCGATCAGCTTCCCGCAAACCACCGGCGTCGCGGCACCGAAGTGCGGCGGGGTGATTTCGCGGCCCTGAGGCACGGCGTCAGGCCAGTTCGAATTGCGGCCCGCGCGACATCGAATCGGCCGCGCGCATGACCAGCAGCATCTCGCCGCCATTGGCGAACGCTGTCGGACCGATGTCGCGGCACAGGTGGCGGCGGACGTCGTCGGGCACCGCTTCGGGCCCGACCAGCGCACTCTGCGTGCACAACTTTTCGAACGTCACCCGGTCGGCCGCTTCATCGCCCGACAAGTCGCCGACGCGTTCGAGCATGATCGGCGCGGCGACCGGCGAGCCGCTCGAATCGGCGAGGCGCGTCAGCGACAGGCCGTCGAGCACTTCGGCCTTCAACCGCGTCACCAGGTTCAGCACGCCGAATGACAGGTTGGAGCTCTTGCTGTCGGCGACGAACACGAACATCTGGTTTTCGAACAATACCGCATAGCCGTCGAGCCGGACGCCGGTGGAGCCCATGGCCACCACCATCGCGCTGCTGCCGTTGCAGCTCAGCATCATATGCTCGCGCACAAACTTGCCGGGAAACAGACCCGATGGCCGCGTCGTGCGCCAGAACCCCTCATACGCCCAGCCGCGGCGCACCAGATTGTCGCGCGCATCGTCAATCAGCGCCGGTGCGAGCAATGGTTCGAGGATTTCGTCGGGACGCATACGCTTGGCGACCGGCGCCGGAACGCCGAACCGCTTCGCCAGATCGCCGATATCCCGATCCCAGTCGAGGAGCGAAAAGCCGGCGCTATAGCCGGCAATCCAGACGGTCAGCCGTTCGAGATTGCGTGGCGACGGGTGGACCGCGCCGGAAACCCAGCGGCCCACCAATGGCTTGTCGACACCGATTTCGCCGGCAGCACGCCCGCGCGTGATCGACAGCGCCTTGAGGATCAATTCGAGTTTTGCCGCAAAGCCGGCCATTCGCGATCATCCGTATCGTTGGCGAAACAACTGCGACAAACGCTGCCAAAATGCACCCGTTGCACACGCTTAATGCAGCGTTAAGTTCGCCGGTGCAACTTTTAACACCGTAATGAGTTCGCATAGTCTTGCACATCATTTTGTTGTTGCTTGAAGGAGTTGGGGGATGACGACAATGTGTACCTGTTGTCGGATTGAGCCCGGTGACGCGCGGGCCGCCGCTGACCACGTGCCTTGCGGGCCTGATTGCACGGCCATAGCCGGTGTCAGCGCGCAACGTCTCCACCAGATTCTCTATGTCGGCGAGCACGGGCTCGTCGACACCAGCCTCGATACCTGCATCGACGGCATTCGCGCCGAAACGGCCGAGCGCGCGCAGCGCTACGGACTGACCGGTGCATTGATCGTCACGAAAACCGGCTTCGCGCAAATGCTCGAAGGCCCGCGCGCCGATGTTGAAAAATGCCTGTCGGCGCTCCAGTCCGATCCGCACCACGCCAACGCGCTGCTGGTCGAGGAGCGCACTGTCGATGCGCGGCAGTTCAGCGGCTGGTCGGTGTCCTATGCAGATCCAGCGAGTTTCGTCGGCCGCACGACATTCCGGGCGATTGCCGGCGCGGCGCTTGGGACGCGCTGCGATATCGACCGGCTGGTCTGGTTGATGGTTGAAGCTGGCGGCTGCAGCGACGACAGCCTTGATGCCGCACTGCAAGCCGTCGCCGATCAGGCGCGCACTTCGGCGTAGACCGCGCGCTCGAACTCACTGAACAGCACTGAACAGCAGCATCTGGATCAGCAGCACGCCCGTGCCAAAGGCGGTAGCGCACAGCAATGTCCATAGGCAGCAAAAAGCCGTCATTGCAGGTGGTGATCGCGCCCGTCAGCCGGGCATGGCTGCGATGCAGGATGGCCTGTCGCGTGCGCGAAACAAGCCCTACCCGCAATGAGCATATGCAACCGGTGCACCAAGTTGCATTCAGTTGCATTAGCTTTGCCAATCTTTTTTTGTGACGTTGATGGAACCTTTGGCGCCGCGTGACGTTTCGTCGTCGCTGCGCAGCAACGCGCATTTTTCTGGTTTCTTGATGGAGTTGTTGGGATGGCAACAAACTGTTTCGGGTGTCTGATTGAACGACGGGGTCAGCGCACCGCCGATTGCGACGGAGAAAGCGGCCGCAACTGCGCGGCAACGTCAAACTCCACTGGCCGGCGCTTCTATCAAATCCTCTACCTCGGCGAACACGAGCTTGCGGACGACACGCTCGATTGCTGCATCGACGACATCCGCACCGAAACGGCGGCGCGGGCACGGGCATTCCGGCTGACCGGCGGGTTGATGCTGACCAAAAGGGGCTTCGCGCAACTGCTCGAAGGGCCGCGCGCCGAGGTCGAAAAATGCCTAACGGCGCTGCGCAGCGACCCGCGCCATGCCAATGGCCTGTTGCTTGAAGAAGGCGACGTGGGCGCCCGGCAGTTCGACGGCTGGTCGACGTCCTATGCCGGCCCCGCGAGCTTTGTCGGCCGCATGACATTCCGGGCGATCACCGCAGCGGCGTTCGGCGCACGCGGCGAAATCAACCGGCTGGTGCGGCTGATGGTCGAAGCCGACGTACGCGACAGCGGCGACATTGACGCCCCGGCGCTAAATGCGGGCGGTCACGCGCTCACGGCGGCATAAACCGCGCGCTCGAACGCCCCGAACAGCGCCATCGCCTGCGCATCGGCGAACGGCAGCATCTGCATCAGCAGCACGCCCGCCACGTTCGTGGCCGGGTCGGCCCAATAGTAGCAGTTGGCGAGGCCGGCCCAGGCGACACTTCCGGCGCTGCGGCCATCGGCGCCGGGCGCCGGGTTGATCTGCCAGCTCAGCCCCCAGTGCGCCGGCGCGCCCTGCGCCAGGTCGAGGTTGTTCGTCAGGTGCGGTGCAGCGCTGGTCAAGGTGCGCAGCGCCACATCGCCGAGGTGGTTGGCCTGCATGGCGGCCACGGTTTCGGGCTTCAGGATGCGCGCGCCGTCGAGCGTGCCGCGGTTCAGGATCATCTGCAGGAAGCGCAGATAGTCGTGCGCGGTGCCGTGCAGCCCGCCGCCGCCGCCGTGGAATTCGGGGGCTTCGGGGGCGGGCATGTCGAACGCCTTGATGCCGCCATCGGGGGTGCGCGCCGTCATCCCGGCGTGGCGCGTCGCCCAGCTGGCGCGCGGGGTGAAGCTGGTATCGACCATGCCCAGCGGCGTGGCGATATGGTCTTCGACATAGGCATCGAGCGGCTTGCCCGACGCGGCCTCGACCGCCTTGCCGGCCCAGTCGATGCCGATGCCATATTCCCAGTTGGTGCCGGGGTCGAACATCAAAGGCGTATCGAGCGCGGCGTTGAGCGACGTGCCGAGGCCGGGGATGCCGAGCAGCTTCGCCGCCTTGGCGAAGTCGGCGTTCCACATGTCATAGACATGGCCCGAGGTGTGGGTGAGCAGGTGGCGCAGCGTGATCGGGCGCTTGGGCGCGCGCAGCTTGACGCTGCCATCGGGCGCGAAGCCGTCGAACACCTGCGCGCGACCGAGTTCGGGGAGCAGCTTGCCGATCGGCGCGTCGAGGTCGAGCTTGCCGGCTTCGACGAGCTGCATCGCCGCGGTGGCAGTGACGGCTTTGGTCATCGAGGCGAGCCAGAAGATCGAGTCGTCGGCCATCGGGGCGGGGGCGCCGAACGCCAGTGCGCCGGTTGCGCCGGAATAGAGCGGTTTGCCGTTGTGGGACGCGGCCGCGACAAAGCCGGGGGTAGTGTGTTTTGCGGCGGCGGCGGTCAGGGCTTGGGCGATGGTCATGGCGTTGCTTTCGTTGTCGTAACGTAATGATATGCGTTCAACGAAAGCTTAGGATGGTGCGAGGACACGCGCAATAACGCTGGACCCGTAAAGACTGACCAGATTCGACGCGCAAGTTGTTGCGATTGTTGAGATGGGCGATTCATCAATATAGCCGAGTCATTCCCGCGCAGGCGGGAATCCACCGCAAACGTCCACACTGCGATGGATTCCCGCCTGCGCGGGAATGACTTGAGTTTTGGGGGCAAGGCCCCGCCGAAGCGTCAGGTGCAGCGCACCAGTCGCTTATCGGTCGGCGCTGAGTCGCTTATCCAGATAAGCATCCACCACCTTCATCAAATCGGGCATCTCATGCTCGAAGAAGTGGTTGGCGCCCGGGATGGTCGCATGGTCGATGGTGATGTGGCGCTGCGTCTTGAGCTTGTCGACGAGCTTCTGGACGCTGCTGCCGGTGACGACTTCGTCAGCGCCGCCATCAACGATCAAGCCCGAAGACGGGCACGGCGCCAGGAAGGTGAAGTCGTACATGTTGGCGGGCGGCGCGATGCTGAGGAAGCCGCGCACTTCGGGGCGGCGCATCAGCAACTGCATGCCGATCCACGCGCCAAAGCTGAACCCGCCGACCCAGGTCGTCGAGGCTTCGGGGTTGAACTGCTGCATCCAGTCGAGCGCGCTCGCGGCATCCGACAGCTCGCCGACGCCGTTGTCGAACGTGCCCTGGCTGCGGCCGACGCCGCGGAAGTTGAAGCGCAACGTCGCAAAGCCGCGGCGGACAAACGTGTTGTACATCGCCATGACGATGCTGTTGTTCATCGTGCCGCCGCCCTGCGGATGCGGGTGGAGCAGGATGGCGACGGGGGCACGCGGCCGGCTGGCGGGCTGGTAACGACCTTCGAGGCGGCCTTCGGGGCCGGCAAAAATGACTTCGGGCATCGGACCTGCGCAGATTGAGGTGAGGGGGTGCGCTCGGGCACCGTTGGCGTCTATATAGTCACCAGCGCCAAAATCGCAACGTAAACCGCCGGAGCCCAAGCTGACCACGCCCGCCTATCTCGATTATGCCGCGACCGCACCGATCGATCCGGCGGCGGTGGCAGCGATGACGGCGGCGGCGGCGCACTGGGCCAATCCGTCATCGGTGCACCGCGCCGGCCGTGCCGCGCATGCCGCGCTGGAGGATGCCCGCGAGAGCATCGCGCGCGGCCTCGGCTGCCAGCCTTCGGCATTGGTGTTCACCAGCGGCGGCACCGAGGCATTGGGGCTGGCGCTGAACGGCGTGGCAGCGACGCGGCGGTTGGTGTCGGCGGTCGAACATGATGCAGTGCGGGCGCAGGCGGCAGGTGCCGAAATTATCCCTGTGGATGGCGAAGGCCGCGTCGATCTCGATGCGCTCGAAAAGCTGCTCGCGGCCGGCCCGGCGCTGGTCGCGGTGATGCAGGCGAACAACGAAACCGGCGTGCTGCAGCCCTTGGCCGAAGTGCAGGCGCTGGTGCATGCGGCGGGCGGGCGCTTGCTTGTGGATGCCGTGCAAGGCGCGGGTAAAATGCCTTGCCCGCACGGCGATTTCGTCGCGGTGTCGGCGCACAAGCTCGGCGGCCCGCCGGGCGTCGGCGCGCTGATCGCGCGCTGTGCCGAAGACCTTGTCGGCGTCCAGCGCGGCGGTGGACAGGAACGCGGCTTTCGCGCCGGCACCGAGAATTTGCCGGGCATTGCCGGCTTTGCTGCTGCACTCGCGGCACGCGCCGCTGACACTGGCTGGCTCGAACGCGCCGGCGCACTGCGCGACCGCCTCGAAACACGACTGCAGGCGGCGGGTGCAATCGTGCACGGCGGGGGTGCGCCGCGACTGCCGACGATCAGCAACCTCGCGATGCCCGGCGTTGCGGCATCGACACAGGTGATGGCGCTCGACCTCGCGGGCTTTGCCGTCAGCGCTGGTGCAGCGTGTTCGTCGGGCAAGGTCACCACCAGCCATGTGCTGACCGCGATGGGCATTACCCCGGCGCTGGCGGCACAGTCGATCCGCGTCAGCCTCGGCTGGCTGACCACCGAAGCCGAAGTCGATGGCTTTGCCGCGGCCTGGGAAGCGCTGGCGGCGCGGCAGGCGAGCCGCGCAGCATGATGCCCGTTTATCTCGACTATGGCGCGACGACGCCGCTCGACCCCCGCGCCGCCGCCGCGATGGAACCCTGGGGCGTCGAGAAGTTCGGCAATCCGCATTCGGCGCACCGCTGGGGCTACGAAGCCGCCGCCGCCGTGGCACTGGCGCGCGAACAGGTCGCGACGTTGATCGGCGCGGCGCCCGAGCGCGTGCAGTTCACCAGCGGCGCGACCGAGTCGGTCAACTGGGCGCTCAAGGGCGTGCTTACTGCGCCGGGCCAGCGCCGCAACCGCATCGTGACCGTTGCGACCGAACACAGCTGCGTGCTCGAAACTGCGCGCTACCTCGAACGGCTCGGCGCGACGCTGACGGTGCTGCCGGTCAATGACGACGGGCTGGTCGATATCGACGATGTCGAAGCCGCCGTGTCAGGCGATGATGTCGCGCTTGTGTCCACGATGCTGGTCAACAACGAGATCGGCGTCATCCAGCCGATCACCGACATTGCCGGTATCGCGCACAGGCACGGCGCGCTGATGCATTGCGACGCCGCGCAGGGCTTCGGCAAAGTGACCATCGACGTCGCGGCACTCGGCGTCGATCTGCTCAGCCTCACCGCGCACAAATGCTATGGGCCAAAGGGCATCGGCGCGCTCTACATCCGTGACGGTGTCGAACTCGAACCATTGCTCCACGGTGGCGGGCAGGAAGACGGGCGCTCGGGCACGCTGCCGACGGCGCTGTGCGTCGGGCTCGGCGCGGCGGCGGCGCTGGCCGATCTTGCGGCGGGCGAAGCGCAGGCCCGCGCCTTGCGCGACCGGCTGCTGCGCCAGCTCGATTTCGGCTATCGCATCAACGGCGCGCAGGGCCCGCGCTGGCCGGGCAATCTCAATTTCGAGGTTCTCGGCATCGCCGGTGACCGGCTGCTGTCGTCGCTGCGCGGCATTGCTGTATCTTCCGGTTCAGCCTGCGCGGCGCAATCCGGTCGACCGAGCCATGTGCTGCTGGCGCTGGGGCGCTCGCCGCAGGCCGCACGCGCCAGCCTGCGCCTCGGCTGGGGTCGCTTCACCACCGACGCCGACATCGACACCGCCGCTGCCGAACTCAACAGCGTCGTCGCACGGCTCAAGGCCGGACGCGCGGCATGACGCTGGTGCGCTTCATCTCCGCCGATGGTGCCAGCGTGACCGAGGTCGTGGCCAAGCCGGGCACACGGCTGCTCGACCTCGCGCAGGTCAACGACCAGCCGCTCGAAGGCACCTGCGAAGGCGCGATGGCGTGTTCGACCTGCCATGTGCTGATCGGCGCTACCGACTTTGCAAAATTGCCGCCGCCGACCGACGAGGAGGAGGACATGCTCGACTTCGCTGCCGGCGTCGGGCGGACCTCGCGGCTGGCGTGCCAAATCTGGTTGACCGAAGCGCTCGAAAGCCTTGAAGTGCGGATGCCTGCCGCGTCGGTCGACATGTCGCGGCGCTGACAACAAGACCCAGGGGAGACGACGATGCTGCTGACCGACTGGACCGCCGACGCGGACGCGCTGCTGCCCGAAACCGTCGCGTTGCGCCGCGCCATTCACACCGAACCCGAAGTCGGGCTGCACCTGCCCAAGACTACCGCGCGCATCAAGGCCGAGCTCGCCGGCCTGCCGCTCGAATTCCGCGAAGGGCCCTCGACCACCGGGCTGATCGCGGTGCTCAAGGGTGCCGCCAACGGCCGCACTGTCCTGCTGCGCGGCGACATGGACGCGCTGCCGATGACCGAAAACACCGGGCTCGACTATGCCTCGCAGACCGACGGCGCGATGCACGCCTGCGGCCATGATGCGCATGTCGCGATGCTCGTCGGCGCGGCGAAGGTGCTGTGCGCCAAGCGCGACCGGCTGGCCGGCACGGTGCTGTTCATGTTCCAGCCCGGCGAGGAAGGCTGGCACGGCGCGCGCCACATGCTCGATGACGGGCTGATCGACCCGCTGCCCGATGCCGCATTCGCGCTGCACATGTCGCCCAACATGCAGGCGGGCGTGTTCGCCGGCCGCGCCGGGCCGCTGCTGGCGTCGTCGGACAAGCTGCGCATCACCGTCAACGGCCGCGGCGGCCATGCCTCGATGCCGCACGACGCGCTCGACCCGATTCCGGTGGCGTGCGCGATTGTCGGCGCGATCCAGACCTTCATTACCCGCAACATTTCGGTGTTCGACCCCGCCGTCGTCACCTTCGGCCGCATTGAAGCGGGCTCGACCGACAACGTCATCCCCGCCGAAGCCAAGATGTGGGGGACGCTCCGCACGCTGTCCGAACGCACCCGCGACGCGATGCACGCTGGTTTGCGGACGCTCGTCGAACACACCGCGCTGGCGTACGGCGCCACCGCCGAGATCGACATTGAAACCGGCTTCCCCGTCACCGTCTGCGACAGCCGCGCCGCCGCACTTGCGCAACGCACAGTGCAGGATGTGTTCGGCGCCGACGCCTGGGCGACAATGCCGACACCGATGATGGGTGCCGAGGACTTTGCCTATGTCCTGCAGCGCGCGCCCGGCGCGATGATGTTCCTTGGCGCCGCACCTGTCGCCACCGGCTGGCACAGCTGCTGCGGGCTGCATTCGAACCGCATGGTCATCGATGACGCGGTGCTGTCGCGCGGCGTGGCGCTGCATTGCGCGCTGGCCGAACGCTACCTTGCGGAGGGATTCGGGGCGTAACCCCGGTGCGCGGCATCTGGTTGCTGCTGCTCGGTCTGCTGCTGGTTCTTGGCGGCAGCTGGGCGGCGTCGCGTATCCAGTCAGCGGATGGCACGCAGGTCACCGACATCCGCTTTGCCGGCGACAACGGCGCGACGTTGCGGGCGCTGCTCTATGTCCCCGCCGGTGTCGATGCGGCGCACAAGGCCCCCGCCATCCTCGCGGTGCACGGCTATATCAACACCGCCGAAACACAGAGCGCCTTCGCCATCGAGTTCGCGCGCCGCGGTTATGTCGTGCTGGCGCTCGATCAGGCAGGGCACGGCTATAGCAGCGGTCCGGCGTTCGCCAACGGTTTCGGCGGGCCGGCGGCGCTGCGCTACCTGCGGTCGCTGCCCTATGTCGATACTGCGAACATCGGCCTCGAAGGCCATAGCATGGGCGGCTGGACGGTGCTGGCGGCGGCATCCGCGCTACCCGATGGTTACCGTGCGATGGTGCTCGAAGGGTCATCGACGGGCAAGCCATTCGCAGCCGACGGCACGCCAAGCTGGCCGCGCAATGTGGCGGTGGTATTCAGCCGCTTCGATGAGTTTTCGCAGATCATGTGGGGCGTTGACCGCGCACAGGATGTCGCAACCAGCCCGAAGCTGCAGGCGCTGTTCGGCACGACCGCGCCGGTCGTCCCCGGCCGCATCTACGGTGACATCGCTGCCGGTAACGCGCGTCGGCTGACGACACCGGTCGCCACACATCCGGGTGATCACATCAGCCAT
>CALDHQ010000101.1 GCA_937894055.1 uncultured Polymorphobacter sp. | reverse complement strand
GCCGCTGCTCGGCGGCATCTATATCGGCTCGGCGATGGCAACCACCGCTGCGATGTGCGGCGCGGTGCGGCTGTCGGCGCTGCGCGCGCGGCTGGCATCGCACCCCGGCGACTGGGAACAGATTGCGCTGGCGATGTCGGACCTGTTCGTGATGTCGGTCGGCGCGCATGCCGACATGCTGATTGCCGACAGCCGCCGCCGCGTGGCGGCGACGATCCTGCGGCTGGGTGGCTGGCGGCACCGGCGTTACCGCATTTTACCGCCGGCCAGTTTCGTCTGTACGCAGGAGCACCTCGCCGGCGCCTGCGCGTTCAGCCGCAACACCGTCGGCAAGGTCGTGCGCGGGCTGGAGGCCGAAGGGCTAATCGATACGCGCTACGGCCGCATCGCGATTCTCGATGCCAAGCGCCTGCGCAAGGCTGCCGAGGACGACTGAGTCTTTGCAGGCAGCGCCCGCGATGCGCTAGGGAGGCGGCGCGCCGTTGCTGGCGCCGGAGAAGATGATGAGCGACCAGCCCGGCGATGATGATTTCGTCTATGACGAAGCCAGCGGCGAGTGGATCAGCGCCAAGGATGCAGCTGCCAAGGCCTCGGCCTCGGGCCAGGTCGAAGTACGCGATTCGGTCGGCAATCTGCTGGCGGATGGCGACAGCGTGACGTTGATCAAGGACCTGACCGTCAAGGGCGCCGGGCAGACGCTGCGCCGCGGCACCGTCATCAAGTCGATCCGCCTGACCGGTGACGACCAGGAAATCGACTGCCGCTACGAAGGCATCAAGGGGTTGGTGCTGCGCGCCGAGTTCGTCAAGAAGCGCTAGCGACCCGAACGTTTCGGCAACTTTGCTGCAATGCAGCAGTTGCCGCGCGGGTCGCGCTTGCCTAGGAGTGACGCCAGTCATTCAGGAGAGCTAGGCGTGCAGACAATCGGCGTTATCGGTGCGGGTTTGATGGGCAACGGCATCGCGCATGTCGCGGCCGCATCGGGCTACAAGGTCATTTTGTCGGACGTGTCGAGCGACCGCACCGAGGCCGCCAAGGCGACCATCGCCAAGAATCTGGCGCGCGGGCTGACCAAGGGCACCATCGACGAGGCGACGATTGCGGCGATTCTGGCGCGCATCACGCTGACCACCGACACCGCGGCGTTCGTCGCGGCCGACCTGGTCATCGAGGCGGCGACCGAGAACGAGGCCATCAAGGTCAAGATTTTCGCCGAACTGTCGCCCAAGCTGCGCCCCGAAACGCTGCTCGCCACCAACACCTCGTCGATTTCGATCACCCGGCTGGCGGCGGCGACCGACCGCCCCGACCGCTTCACCGGGCTGCACTTCTTCAACCCGGTGCCGGTGATGCAGCTCATCGAAATCATCCCCGGCCTGGCGACCAGCGCCGAAACGACCGCGGCGATGCACAAGTTCGTCGCCGCGCTCGGCAAGACCGGCATCGAATCCGAAGACCGGCCGGCGTTCATCGTCAACCGCATCCTGTGCCCGATGCTCAACGAGGCGATCTTCGCGCTGGGCGACGGGCTGGGCTCGGTCATCGACATCGACATGGGCATGAAGCTCGGCGCCAACCACCCGATGGGGCCGCTGGCGCTCGCCGACTTTGTCGGGCTCGATACGCTGTTCAGCATCCTCCAGGTCATGCAGGCGACGACCGGCGATTCGAAGTATCGCCCGGCGCCGCTGCTGGTGAAATATGTCGAAGCCGGCTGGCTGGG
>CALDHQ010000100.1 GCA_937894055.1 uncultured Polymorphobacter sp. | reverse complement strand
CGATCTCGCGCTCTTCGCCACCGGCCCGTCGTCGAACCTTGTCGGCGGTGTCATCGAACAGAACGTCATTTTCCACGTCATGGCGCAGGCGCTCGGCTGGAAATAATGAACCCGTTCTACGCCAGCATGCCGACGACGATTTTCGAGGCGATGTCGGCGCGCGCCCGCGCCACCGGGGCAATCAACCTGGGGCAGGGCTTTCCCGATTCGCAGGGACCGCGCGACGTGCTGCAGGCGGCGTCCGACGCGCTGTTCAACGAGTCGAACCAGTATCCGCCGATGTCGGGACTGCCCGGGCTGCGCGCGGCGGTGGCGGCGCACTACGGGGCGCATCAGGGGCTCGACCTCGCGCCTGATGAAATCATCGTCACCTCGGGCGCGACCGAGGCGCTGGCGGCGTCGATCCTCGCGCTGGTGCGTCCCGGCGACGAGGTCGTGCTGCTGCAGCCGATGTACGACAGCTATCTGCCGATGGTGCGCCAGGCCGGCGGCATTGCGCGGCTGGTCAATCTGCAGGCGCCCGACTGGCAGGTCAGCGACGCGATGCTCGCTAAAGTCTTCAACGCAAAGACCGCGCTGATCCTGTTGAATACGCCGCATAATCCGACGGGATCGATGCTCAATGCACAGTCGCTTGGCCTTATCGCCGACTATTGCCGGCGCTTCGATTGCGTCGCGCTGTGCGACGAGGTCTGGGAGCATGTGGTGTTCGACGGCACTGCGCATCTGCCGCTGCTGGCATTGCCCGGCATGCGCGAGCGCTGCGTCAAGATCGGCTCGGCGGGCAAGATTTTCGCGCTGACCGGCTGGAAAGTCGGTTGGGTCTGCGCGTGCCCGGCATTGTCACAGGCGATTGCCCGCGCGCACCAGTTCCTGACCTTCACGACGGCGCCCAATCTGCAGCACGCGGTGACCTATGGGCTCGGCAAGCCCGCCGACAGCTTCACCGCGATGCGCGCCGATCTGCAGCGCTCGCGCGACCGCTTGCGCGTGGCGCTTGAAGCCGCAGGCTATGCGGTGGCACCGAGTGCCGGCACCTATTTCATGTCGATCGACCTCGCCGCTTCGGGGCTGGCGCTGGGCGATGTGCAATTCTGCGATGAAACGCTGGTCGACGGCGTCGCGGCAATCCCGGTGTCGGCGTTCTATGCCGAGGCACCGTCGTTCAACCATGTGCGGCTATGCTTTGCGAAATCGGATGCGACGCTCGATGCAGCGGCCGGGCGGCTGGCGACGACGCGGGCGCGGCTGGCCTAGGCGTCAGGCGTTGTAGTTGAGCAGCAGGTACACCAGCAACAAACCGACGCCGGTGCCAGCAACCAGCCCGACCAGCCAGATGAACACACCACTTTGCGCGAAGCGCTTGTGGAAACCAAAATCAACCACGGCTTACTCTCGAACCCATTCATGCAGCCACGCCGCATGTTTCCGACCCCTGCTACAAATGACGCAAAAAGCATGCCAGAATCTGCGCCGATACAAGTGATTGAAATCGCGGCATCCAGACCAGTTCGTGTGACACGCGATTGTAATATTTCCTGACTCGGCCCGGACAAGTCGCAGCGCGAGCTCAGTCGTAACGCGCCGTCAGGAAGGTCAGCCCGTCGGGCGGGGCGTTGAACCCCAGTGCGGCACGGTTGCGCGCCGCCAGTGCCGCGCCGAGCGTCGCCGCGCTCCAGCCGCCATGGCCGACGAGCTTGAGACAACCGACCATCGAGCGCACCTGATGGTGCAGGAACGAACGCGCGACGGCTTCGATGCGCAACTCGTCACCGTGGCGCGCGATGTCGAGCCGGTGATGCAGCAACTGCTGCGCTACACCCAGGCGTTGTTCACGCACATGGCACAAACCTCGGCCTGCCACCGGCACCATGCCCTGGCTCCCCAGCTGTGTCGTTGGCTGCTCCAGCACCTGGACCGCCAGGTCGGCGATGAGATGCGGATCACGCAGGAGCGCATCGCGGGCATGCT
>CALDHQ010000099.1 GCA_937894055.1 uncultured Polymorphobacter sp. | reverse complement strand
CCAGGTCGACGGCGCGGCCGATGCGCAGGGGCATTTCAGCAATCTGCCGCCCGGGAGCGGGCCCGGCTGCTGAAGCAGAAGTAGCCACCCACCGAGATGCAACAGCCTGCGGAACCGGCGTTGCATCGGACTCGCGCGGCGATCCGCTGCGCATGAAGAGCGCAATTGCCAGCACCACGACAACGCCGATCGCCAGAATCCCGCAACCCGTTTCGCTGTTGGTCGGCGGCGCTGTCTCAATCGACGCGCCATCCGCCTCAAAAGCTTGATAGGTCGAATAGGACATGCCGCTGCCGGGCAAGCCGACAGTCTGGCGCATGCCGCGTCGTGACAGATTGAAGGTCAGGCCACGGCCACCAAGGCTCGTGCTCAAGCCGGACTTGCTCCAGTTGAGCCGGACGCCGGGAAATAGACGAAATGTCTGGCGAAACCTGAAGCCCACGTTTGCCGACGCCCCCGCATTGCAATGCAGGTCAGCCTAGACCGCATTTCGTGGCAATAGAAGCATCAACCCCGCCACGCTTTGAGCAGGTCGTCCGCAGCTTCAGCGCGTGATGTTCGTGGCGTCAGCCGCCCGTCGAAACGCTCGCGACTGCCGCGTTCGTGCTGCCCGGGCGGGCGGCGAGCAGTTCCTGGACGAAGGCGCCCTTGTCGACCATCGCGCCATTGGTGGCGTCACCGGCGGTCGAGCGTGCCGAAGGGTCGGGCTTGGTGGCGCCGGCCTTGTCGAGCAGTTGCTGTTCGCTCGCCGACTTCGGCGGCGGCTTGGCGCCGGGGCCGAACAGTGCTTCGACGGCTTGGGTTTGCGAATCGGCGCCGATCGCGCGCGGGGCGCCGGGCTTGGGCGGGACGAGCGAAAAGTCGGGCGGCACGACCAGCGGCGCGTTGCGGCTGATCGCGAACTCGTCGGGCGAGTTGCTGTTCTTGTAGGTGGACTTCTTGCAGCCCGTAACGCCCAGCGCGGCGAGCGCGACGACCGAAACCACCACAAACTTGTTCGAACCCAGGCGCATCACTCTACTCCTTGACCGGCTGCGCGTCGCGCGCCCACAGCGCGCGTGCCAGCAGCACCATCACACCGCAGCTTATAGCGGCATCCGCGACATTGAAGACGTAAAAATGATGGTCGCGCCAATAGACATGGAAAAAATCGACGACATAGCCATAGCGCGCGCGGTCGACGATGTTGCCGAGCGCGCCGCCGAGCACCAGCCCGAGCGCAAAAACGTCCCAGCGGTTTTTCTCGCGCGCGATCCACACGGCAACCGCGAGCGCGATCGCCAAGGTTGCGGCGACCAGCAGCCAGCGCATCTTGTCGGTTTCGGCACGGAACAGGCCGGTCGAGACACCGGTATTTTCGACCCAGGTCAGGTTGAATACCGGCAGCAGTTGCACGCTGCCCAGCGTCCGCAGATCGAGCACATAGGTCACCCAGTATTTGCTGAGCTGGTCGAGGATGAAGACGACCGCGGCAACCGAATAGCCGAAGGCTTTCACGCGACGACCTCGGCGCAGCGCCCGCACAGGCCTGTCTCTGCAGCGACCGGCAGGTGGCGCCAGCAGCGGTCGCAACGCGGCAGATCGGTCGGTGCAGCAGTGACGCTGACACCTTCGGCAGCGGTTTCGACAGCGACGGTGGCGACGATGCAGATTTCGGCGAAATCGACGCCGGCGACCAGCGCGCGGTCTTCGGCGCTGGCGGCGGCGATGGTGAGTGCCACCTGATTGCTCGAGCCGACGAGCTTTTCGCGGCGCATCGGCTCGATGGCGTTGGTAGCGAGCAGCCGCAGTTCGCGCAGCCGGTTCCACTTGTGCGACACCGACCCGTCGAGCCAGTCGTTACCGACGGGCGCGAAGGTTTCAAGGTGGACGCTCGCGGCATCCGGATAGCGCGTCAGCCAGACTTCCTCGGCGGTGAACACCAGCACCGGCGCCAGCCATTTGGTCAGCGCATCGAACAGCAGGTCGAGCACGGTACGCGCGGCGCGGCGCTTCAGTGCGGTCGGCGCGTCGCAGTACAGGCTGTCCTTGCGGATGTCGAAGTAGAACGCCGACAGGTCGTTGTTCACGAAGGTCGAGACCGCCGCGATATAGGCGTTGAAATCGAAATCGGCGATGTTCTGGCGCAGCTGCGCGTCGATTTCGGCAATGCGGTGCAGCACCCAGCGTTCGAGCTCGGGCATGTCGTCGACCGGCAGCCGCTCGCTTTCATCCCAGCCGTCGAGCGCGCCGAGCAGATAGCGGAAGGTGTTGCGCAGCTTGCGATACTGGTCGGCGACACCCTTGAGGATCTCGTCGCCGATGCGATGGTCTTCGGTGAAGTCCGAGGTCAGCGCCCAGAGCCGGATGATATCGGCACCGCTGGTCTGCATCAGCTTGATCGGATCGGTGGTGTTGCCGACCGACTTCGACTGCTTGTAGCCCTTGCTGTCGAGCGTCATGCCATGCGTCAGCACCGCCTTGTACGGCGCGCGGCCGCGCGTGCCGCAGCTTTCCATCAGCGACGACTGGAACCAGCCGCGATGCTGGTCGGAGCCTTCGAGATACAGGTCGGCGGGCCAGCTCAGGTCGGGCCAGCGCCCCGATTCGAGCACGAAGGCGTGCGTGCAGCCGCTGTCGAACCAGACGTCGAGAATGTCGGTCTGGCGCTCGTAATCGGCGAGCTCATAGTGCGGGCCGAGCAGGTCCTGTGCGGCGTCGGTGCTCCATGCATCGACACCCTTTTCGCGCACCGCGGCGACGATGCGCGCGTTGACGCCGGGGTCCTGCAGATAGGCACCGGTCTTGCGGTTGACGAATAGTGTAATCGGCACGCCCCAGGCGCGCTGGCGCGAGATCACCCAGTCGGGGCGGCCTTCGACCATCGCACGGATGCGGTTTTGGCCCTTTTCGGGGACCCAGCGCGTGTTGGCGATGGCGGTCAGCGCAGTTTCGCGCAGCGTCAGCCCTTCGAGCATCGGCTTGTCATGTTCGTCGGCGACCAGCCCGCCCTCGCCTTCCCAGCGATTTTCCGACGTCGAGCGCTTGTCCATCGGGATGAACCACTGCGGCGTACAGCGGAAGATGACCTTCTTTTTCGACCGCCACGAATGCGGGTAGCTGTGCGCGTAATCGGCGCTGGCCGCGAGCAATGCGCCCGCTTCGCGCAAGTCGGTGCAGATCGGGCCGTCGGGCGCGTTGAGCTTGGGCGAAATGACATTGCCCTGCCCGCCGAGCCACAGCCAGTCGGCGCGATATTTGCCGTCGCCCTCGACCGCGAACACCGGGTCGATCCCGTTGGCCTTGCACAGCAGGAAGTCGTCCTCGCCGTGGTCGGGCGCCATGTGGACGAGCCCGGTGCCGGTTTCGGTGGTGACGAAATCGCCGGCGAGGAAGGGGCGTGGACGCGCGAAGAAGCCGCCGAGCTTGTGCATCGGGTGGCGCGCGACGGTGCCAGCGAGTGCGGAGCCCTTGCAACTTCCAGCAACAAAAAGTTGAGTCGTGGCGTCGACCAAATCGGACACGTAGTTGGACAATCGGTCCATGAGTTTTTCGGCAATTTCATGCTGATGGCCGTGTTGGCCCACATTGGGGGCGTGTTGGCACTGAGTTTGTTGCGCCGTCGCAATCTGGCCACGCCCATGTTGACCGGGCGTGTGGAAGGCGCCGGGCCCGATTTGATCCGATCCAACCAGGGGTGGTGGGCCATTGTGTTGCTTGCTGCGGTTGTGTCGTTCTGGGTGTGGCAGTGGCAGGCCTCACCTCAGGGACAGGGCGAGGGCGTGGCCGCCTGGTTGCACCCTGCACCTGGCAAGGCACA
>CALDHQ010000098.1 GCA_937894055.1 uncultured Polymorphobacter sp. | reverse complement strand
CCACGGTCTAAAACTGCACTGCTCGCAAAAGCGTGTGTCCCTACCCGACTCGTCAGAAATGTAGGGAAACTCAGACTGATAGGTACGACGCCACGGCCCATCGGTTACGCGGAAGGCATTCGAGTTCAGTGCATAACGCGTGGCACCGCCTGGGCAATCCATCGGCATAATTTTGCTGAGCTGATGGTCGAGCAGATCCGGTAGTAGCGCACGCAAACCCGTTGCTGCGCGGCCGGGCAAGTGATCGGCCGGGGCGGTCATCACATCCTGAATACAGCCGGTGACCTCGAAGCGATACAGGCCCAGAGGCGTACTACCGATACGCGCAGGGAAGGCCTTAAAGGCCTCAAAGTTGGCCGTCCACTCCCAAGCAAATTGACCCGCATAGGTAGACACCATACCCGGCAAACCTTGCGGCCAATGCACCCGCGTTTGCACCTCGCCTGTCATGTCCGCAAACGGTTGCCAGCTTTGGCAACTTCCTGCATTTTCCTGCACGCAACGGGAAACCGTCACGAACGGGTTATCGACTTGGGTATTTCCCCCACGCCAACGGAACGTGGCGGCGCTAAAGACCGGGATCGTGCTGGGCTGACGCACCGCTTGAGCCGGACCTTGGTCAGCTGGCAATGCCGCCAGCCAGGCATCGTAGGCAGCACCGGTGACTTGGCCCAACGCCAACGATTGCGCCTTCTGACGCACCTCATCCACTTGCGCCAAGGCATCATGCGGCTCGGCCAATAACTCAGGGCCTCCCTTCATCGCGCCAGCCATTTGCACAAGTCGAGTCGCCATATAGTCCGCTGTATGCGGGCCATAACTGGTTAGCGCCTTACGGTAACTATCGCGGCTCATGTACTCTCGGTAGCTCACCGTATAGCCGACATAATCGCCGGCATGACCAATGCCAACATCGGTGGCGGCTCGGGCCGCAACATCACCGTGGCTGCACGCGAGTGTCGAGGAAAAGGTCGAAGCGTTGCTCAAGACTGACTAAGAGCATCGCTCATATGAAGCCGCGTTGGCCGCAGGGTTCGTCAAATGTGGCGTATCAGTCAAAAAATTGACTCCGCTATTTTGCTAGCTGGCTGCCAAGTCTGAGCTTATCACCGAACAATTCGTGAATATTCGACATTCTATTGCTACACCACGTTGAAAGTTCTTTCATCTCGTTTTCAGCCATTTTCCTTTCCTCCGAGCCCTCGCCCAATGTATGAACTTTTCTTACACTGGACCGATACCTCATTCCCTTTTTGCTCACTTCGTCTAGACCGTCGGCGACATCCTTATCAAATAAAAATTCTGACATATGGGAATTAGATATAAATCGTCTGAACTTGGGCTCAATTAGAACCCTATCGTTAAAGTCATCAAATAATATGCACGCCAAATAATCTAGCGAGGCTTCGTAAACTTCCATCCTGCGATCAAACAATTCAGCTTTAAGCGTTTCAGAGCTTAGTGCAATTTGCTTTTGGCTCAATTTTATTTGTTCCGCCGATATCTGAATTTGCTTCTTGCCCAGATAATTGTCAATCGGCGTTCAAAGTTGTCCCCCTATCGGCGTGCAATATTGACCCCCTGTTTGCGCTTCCGGAGCGGGTTGTCCCGGTAGTCCATAGGAGGGACCCGCGGCCGGCACCGCGCGTTCCGCATGCGCTGGCGGTGACGGCCGTGGGAGGTGCCTGTGGGCCCACCGGGGCAACCCGCGGGACGCATGCGCGGCAGCGGGATTAAGCGCCCTCGCGAGTTTTGAAGCGCCAGCTTTCGTTGCCGGTCTCGACGATATCGCAGTGGTGCGTCAGCCGGTCGAGCAGCGCTGTGGTCATTTTCGCGTCGCCGAACACCGAGGGCCATTCGCCGAACGCGAGGTTGGTGGTGACGATGATCGAGGTCTGCTCGTAGAGCCGGCTGACGAGGTGGAACAGCAGTTGCCCGCCCGACAGCGCGAACGGCAGATAGCCCAGCTCGTCCAGGATGACGAGGTCGAGCCGCGACAGATTATCGGCGATGCGCCCCGCACGTCCGGCGCGCGCCTCGGCCTCGAGCCGGTTGACCAGATCGACGGTGTTGTAGAACCGGACCCGGGCGCCGCCACGAACGCATGCCCGGCCGATCGCGATGGCGAGATGGGTCTTGCCCGTTCCGGTGCCGCCGACCAGCACTGCGTTGCGCTGGCTGGCAAGGAACCCGCCGGTGGCAAGATCGCGGACCAGTGCCTCGTTGATCGGCGTCGCCGCAAAGTCGAACCCGGCGATCTCCTTCGCCAGCGGCAGCTTGGCGATCGTCATCTGGTACTTGATCGAGCGGGCCTGCTTCTCGGCGATCTCCGCCTTGAGCAGGTCGCCGACCACATGTTGCGCCGAGTGCTGGCGCTTCACGGCATCGCCGATCACGTCGTCATAGGCGTGACGCATGCCGGCGAGCTTCAGCTCGCTCATCATCTCCAGTATCTCATGCCGTTCCATAAGAGCTCCTCAGGCTGTCGTAGCGGGCACAGTCAGCCTGCGGCTCGTGACGGAGCCGCAGCGCATCGGGTGTGGTGATGGTCAGCGGTGGTGGCGGCTGGCGCTGACGGGTCAGTATGTTGAGCACAACGTCGCGGCTGATCGGACCGCCGGCCAGGGCTTCGGCGCAGGCGGCTTCGACCGCGTCGATGCCGTCGCTGGTCACTGCCGCCAGGATCCCGACCATCTGGCGGTCGCCATCGCCATGGCTGCCAAGCCGGCGCCGGACCCGCTCGATTGATGGCGGCAACGCCCAGTCCTTGAACGGTGCGCCGTTGCGCAGCGCGCCCGGCTTGCGCGCCAGCACCGGCACATAGTGCCACGGATCGTAGATGACCTGTTCGCGTCCGAAGCGGCGCGCATGTTCGCCGACGATCTCGCCGTCCTGGCGGATGACGATGCGGTCGGCATAGGCATGGACATCGACCGGGCGGCCCGCCGCCTTGGCGTGGACCGAGTATTTGTTGTAGTCGAACCGGACCAACAGCGTCTTCGACACCGACGCCGGCAGCGCGTGGAAGCCGTCGAACGGGCCGCGATAGGCGATCAGCGCCGGACGTTCGGTCGTCTCGAACACATCCCAGATCGTCCGGTCCTTCAGCTCGGGATGCGCCGCGCGCTTCGCATGCGCGATGCAGCGATCGACCAGCCAGGCGTTCATCTCGTCGTAGCTCTTGAACCGCAGCCGAGGCGTGAAGAACCGTTCGCGGACCAGCCCGACCTGGTTCTCGACCTGACCCTTTTCCCATCCCGACGCCGGCGTGCAGGCCACCGGATCGACCAGATAATGCCCGCACATCTGCAGGAAGCGGCGGTTGTATTGCCGCTCGCGGCCGATGAAGATCGCATCCACCGCCGTCTTCATGTTGTCGTAAATCCCGCGCTGGCAGGCACCGCCGAAGAACGCGAACGCACGGTCGTGCGCGTCGAACACCATCTCCTGGCTCTCGCGCGGATAGGCCCGGACATAGAATGCCCGGCTGTGACACAGCCGCATGTGCGCGACCTTCACCATCGTCGTCACGCCGGCCAGCAGCACAACCTCATGGCTCCAGTCGAACTGGTACGCCTCGCCGGGATCGAAGCTCAGCGGCACGAACGCTGCCGCGGTCACCGCCGACCGTTCGCGTTGCCACGCCGACGCATAACGCCGGACCGCATCGTACCCGCCGCCATAGCCGAGCCCCTGCAACTCCTCGAAGATCCGCACCAGCGTCAGCCGTTCGCGGCGCGCCTTGCGCTCGTTGGTGTCCAGCAGCCGCTCGAGATCCCCCGACCAGGGCCCGAGCTTCGGCAGCGGTTGCACCGTACGCTCATAGGCAAACGACGTCTCACCCGTCCGCAGCACCTTGCGCACCGTGTTCCGCGATACGCCAAGGTCCCGAACAATCTCCTTGATCGACTTGCCCTTGACGAAAAACTCGCGCCGGATCCGCGCCACCGTCTCCACGATCAGCATTCCCCAAACCGCTCCCGCGCAAAGCGCAGAAGCATGCACCAGCAATGTTCAGGGGGGTCAATTTTGAACGCCGATTACCCACTAAACGGGGTCAATATTCCACGCCGATTCACAACCCTGGCGTGCATGCCGCCAGCCGCCATGAGTGCCATCGTCGCGCCTCTTCGCGACTGACCCCCAGCACAACATTCCCTCTTTGCCTTACCACCGCCGGTCCCATCCCTGACCATCCGAGCC
>CALDHQ010000097.1 GCA_937894055.1 uncultured Polymorphobacter sp. | reverse complement strand
GGCATTAGCGGGCAGGGCCTCCGGCGGGCAGGGGCTTGCCCCTGCACCCATATGTTGGTTGCCGGCGGTCATTGTGGAACGCGCCACAAATTCATGGGTGCAGGGGCAAGCCCCTGCCCGCCGGAGGCCCTTTACCCGTGCCCGGTCAGCCGCTTGATCTCAGCCGCCACAGCAGCTTCGACAATTTCCGGCAAATTGGCATCAAGCCACGCCTGCAGCATCGGCTGCAGCAGCGCGCGGGCGGTGGCGTCGATGCCCGCCTCGGTCGGCAGCGCGTCGGGTTCGTTGACCAATTCCGTCAGCGGCAGCGTGTCGAAATCGGGGTCGAGCAGTGCGTCGTCGATATCGGGTTCGGGGGCTGCGGTGGTCGGATCCTCGACGACGATCTTGCGGATCGAAGCGAGGATGTCATCGAGGTTCTTGTCGCCGGCCATGGCTCAGCGCGGGGCGACGGGGACCGGTACGAAGTCCGACACCGACTGGCTGGCCGCGACCGGCTGCGGCAGCGGCTGCGGTGCCGGGTTCGGGTTGGTCGCCCAGTCGCTCCAGATGCCGCGGACGCGCTTGCCGTTGGCGGTCGAATCGTACGGCGTGATCGGCGCACCGAGCACGGTGGCTTCGGCGAGGCCCATGCTGGCGAGCAGCTGGTACGACGCGACATATTCGTCGCGCTGCGCCTGCACGAGATCGACCTGCACGGTCAGCAGTTCCTGTTCGGCGTTGAGGACGTCGAGCAGCGTGCGGCTGCCGACCTGATTTTCCTGTTTGACGCCTTCAAGGGCCAGCGTGTTGGCGCGGACCCCGACCTGCGCGGACTGGATCGTCGCGCGTGCGGTCTGGACGTTCGAATAGGAATTGGTCGTGGTTTCGACGACGATGCGCTGCGTCGCGGTGATCTGTTCGAGGCGCTGGCTGCGGACTTCCTGCGCCTGACGGATGACCGAGCCGACGGCGCCGGCCTGATACAGCGGCACCGTCGCGGAGACGCCGATGTTCTGCGTGAAATAGTCGCCGTTGGGCACCGTGCCGCCGGCGCCCGAGTAGTTGGCGTAACCCAGCCCGGCGCTGGCGGCGATGCTCGGCAGGCGCTGGCCTTCGAGCTGGCGCACGGTGTAGCGCGCGGCGGCTTCGTTGAAGCGCGCGGCGATCAGCGACGGGTTGTTGCGATCGGCGATGTCGACGGCCTGTGTCGGCGTGCCCGGCAAGGTCGGCAATGGCGGCATCGGCGCGAGGTCAACGGGCAGGCGGCCGACGACACGGCGATACGATTCGCGCGCCAGCGTCAGCGTGCCCTGCGCGGCGATCAGCTGGCTTTGCGAACGCGCCAGCCGGGCTTCGGACTGCGCGACGTCGGTGCGCGTCAGGTCGCCGACTTCGAAGCGGTCCTTGCTCGCCTGCAGCTCGCGCGACAGCACCTTGACCTGGTTGGTGGTCAGTTCGACGACGCGCTGCAGCGCCAGCACATTGGCATAGGCGGAGACGACATTGACCATGACGGTGTTTTCAGCGGCGCGCAGCTGGGCGCGCGCGGCGAGCACGAGGTTTTCGCTGGCGCTGACGGCGGCCTTGGTCTGGCCGCCGGTGTAGATCGGCTGGGTAATCTGGCCGCCGGCGGTGAACACCTGGCCGGAATCGTTGAAATTGTCGCCATTGGCGTCGAAGCCGACGCTGGCGCCGATACCGGGGCGGTAGCCCGACAGCGCCTGCGGCACGGTTTCATCGACCTGCCGGGTGATGGCGCGCTGCGCCTGCAGCTCGGGGTTGGTTTCATAGGCACTGGCGAGCGCCGCAGCCAGCGTGTCGGCGCGCAGCGGAGTGCCGCCGAGTGCCAGCGCGATCATGGCCAGCGGCAAGGTACGGGCGGCGAACTTGCGGGCGATTGCGGAATTCATCGAGTCTTTTCCCTGGAAATCAGAATATGAAGCGCGCGGGCGCTTCGAATCCCGGCAGTGGTGTTGCAGCGGTCTCGATGATGCTCGACCCGCCAAAGTGGCCGCCGGCAACGCGGCCAACCGTCGCACGGCCGACGCCGTCTTCACCGATCAGCACCATGCCGACGCGGCCGCCGTCGCGGAGCTGGGCGATCAGCGCTGCCGACAGCGCCGGCACGGCACCGTCGACCAGCACCACGTCATACGGCGCAGCCGCCGCCCAGCCTGCTGCCAGCGGACCTTCGACGACATTGATGCCGGCGCCGCGCGCGTGTGCGGCGAGCGTTGCATCGCATTCGAGCGCGGTGACATGCGGCGTCAGTTCGGCGACCACGGCGGCGCTGTAGCCGGTCGCGGCACCGACGATCAGCACTTTCTCGCCGGGTGCGATGCGCAGGTGCGTCAGCAGCAGCCCCAGAATCATCGGTTCGACCATGCTGCGGCCACCGCCGAGCGCAACGGCGCCATCGGCATAGGCGAGCGCGGCGCGCGCGGCGGGCACGAAGCGTTCGCGCGCCACGGCAGCGACAGCGGCGAGCACGTCGGGATCATTGACGCCGACGGTGCGCATCTGGCTGTCAATCATCGCGCTGCGCTGGGCGGTAAAGTCGGCGTTCACGGGGAGTCCTGTCTGTCTGAAGGTGACTTATACGTATAATACAGCTGAGCGGCAATCAGAATATGCGTGTCACAGTGCATTAGCGGTCTAGGTTGCGCTCGCCAAGCGGCATTGCTAAGGGAGCGCCTCTGTCGCGTCAGCGGCAGTGCTTCCGCTGCGAAATTCGCAGCCTTGGCCCGATGGCGGAGTGGTGACGTAACGGACTGCAAATCCGTGAACCCGGGTTCGATTCCCGGTCGGGCCTCCAGATTTTAATCAAGATATAGCTTCAGCCACGTGAACGGCGCCGCCCGCGCTACGCTTTGTGGACCGCCCTTCTTTCTTGGGCTTGTCGGCAGCTACGGGCTTTTCGATGCCCAGGATCGGGTAAAGATCATCCAGCTTTTGCTCCCACTGCCGTTTGTTGGACGTTGCAACGGCGACGCGCCGCTTTGCCTGGTTGATCATTTCCGCACTGAGGCTCTTATCGAGCGCGGCATCCTTCTCGGGATCAAGCGCAAACCACAACGCTGCGGCGACATTGATGTAGAGCGTCATGGCTTCGACGCTGTTGGGGTCCTTCGCGAGGAGCTGCCCGGCGGTTGATTCAGCGAGCGCGTGCATTTCGCGGGCCATTTCGGGTGAATCGGGTTTATCGCCGGCCAACCAGTCGCCGCGCGCCAAATAGGCGTTGGTAAGGCTGGTCAGATAGCCGGTGTTCGCCGGATCCTTGGCAACAAGGTATCGATTAACTGCGATCACCGCCTGATACGCAATGTCGGCGCGTTCGACTTCGACGACCTCCGCGTATTTGGTAAGCGCGGTACTGAGATTTTCAAACCAGCTCAATTCATTGGTTTCGATGGCCTTGGCTTTGGCAAAATTGACGGCGTCGCGGTAGCTGTCGGAAGCTTTGACCGTTTCCGCGTCCACCGAATTTTGTAGCACATCGAACCGTGCCTGATCGGCAACATCGGTGTCGGCAGGCTCTCCAGCCGGCGCATCGAGCAACTCGGCATTCTTGTCGCTCGCGACACTGCTGTGCGCATCGCCGTCGGTGATCATTTGCCAGAATTGATTGCTGGCATTGAGCTCGCCGCTCAACTCGCGGTTGAGTTTGATGGTCCGGTCCAGCAGGTCCTTGCGCGCGTTCGCGGTGCCATCGATCGGGTCGAGCTTGCGATAGACCGATGCGACCATCGCGCTGTTCTGCTCGGTTGCGGTGTCGATAGTGTCTTGCAATGTCCAGGCTGCAGCGCCGAGGAACCCGACGGTGCCCGCAACGAGGCCAACCCTTACCGCGCGCCAGGCATACATGCCCCTGACGCTGCGCTTGAGATAGCCCATTGCCGACGCGAAATCGCCGTCGTGCTTCGAATAACGCTTGGCCCAGCCTGCGGACGGTTTGGCGGCCTTGTTCCAGTCGCGCGCCAGCCGCAGTTCGGGGCCTTGCAACGGGTCGGCTTCCTTGCGGGCATAGCGCCCGGCGCGGTCGACGAGTTCGACATAGCTGTCGCGCGACTTGCGTTCGGTATCGACCCAGTCACGCAGCCGCACCCATTGGCGGATCAGGCTTTCGTGCGAAATGTCGTAGCGCGGATCGTCGGGGCGGCCGTCGGGCGACGGGTGGACGAAGCTGCGGCCATCGGCTTCGTAGCGCGTCATGATGGCTTCGACGGCGGCGCGATCGACCCCGGCGGCGGCGGCGAGTTCGCTGGTGCGCGCCGGGCTGCGGATGCGCCGGCCGCTCGAGTCGGTGTCGGTCAGGCGCTTGAAGATGCGCTCGACGGCGACGGCGTCGAGCCCGACCAGCGCCGCCTCGGCATCCTGGTTGAGCGCGCCCTCGAGTCCCCCGGCGCTTTCGAAATGCTGCAGGTCGACAGGGCCGGTGGCGCCGTCGTTGAGCCAGGCGTCCCACGTCCGCATCAGCGCGTGCTGGAGCACCGGCAGCCGGTCGAAGCGGTCGCCGAGCGCGTTGAGGACATGGTCGAGCAGCCGCGGCGCGACTTCGGCACCCGCCAGCAGCGCCGGACATTCGACGGCGTCGCGCAATTGCTCGCGGGTCATCCGTGGCACCAGATAGCGGCCACGGTTGAGCGCTTCGGGCAGCCCGAAGAACAGGTCGCAGTCACCGAGGAAATCGGTGCGCATCGTCAGCACGACATAGACCGGCAGTTCGCGCTGGTCGGCGAGCGTCAGCAGCAGGTCGACAAAGTCGCTGGCTTCGGCTTTGCGGCGCGCGCGTTCCTTGCGGCGTTCGGGGTCGGCATCGGGCTGGTCGTCGCTGTCGTCATCGCCGCGAAACGCGAACAGCTCCTCGAACTGGTCGACGAGCACGAACAGGTTGGCGTTGGGCTCCAGCCGCGGCCGGATATAGTCGAGCGCCGCTGGTGTATGTCCGGCGCGCAGCGCGGCTTCGAGCGATTGCGCTTCGGGGCTGCCCGACATGGCTTCGGCGTCGGGGTCGTCCGACATTGCCGCTACCAGCCCGGCGGCAAGGTTGGCCATCGGCGCGTCGCCGGGCTTGATGCTGACGCGGCGCCAGCGGTCGCGGTCATGGACCAGAAAGCCGCCGAGCAGCGCCGGCACCAGTCCGGCGCGCACCAGCGAGGATTTGCCGCTGCCCGAGCTGCCGACGACGCCGAGGAAGCGGTTGTTGCCGAGGATCGCCAGCAGCTCCTCGATCTGCGCATCGCGGCCGAAGAAATACAGGCTGTCGGTTTTGAAGAACGGCCGCAGCCCGACATAGGGATTGCGGCGTACCGCCTCGTCACTCATTGCGTCTTGCCTGCGGCCTTGGAGGTCATCATTCGGGCGGCTTGTCGGCCGGAAACAGCGCGTCGACCCAGCTGCGATCGCCGTCGCGCAGCGTGCTGATGGCGAGCCGGGCGGCCGAAATCGGTGGTGCCGTGACATTGGCGGCGGCGGCATATTTGGCAACCACCAGCTTCGAGCGCGATTTGACCGCCGAGCGCATGATCGCGACCTGGCGGTTGGCGACCCACGCCGGATCGACCTCACCCGCGACGATGACATACAGCCCGGTGCTGCGCACGGCTTCGTCGAGCGCCGGCAGATTGTCGATGGTGTCGCTGCTGCTGGTGTTGATATTGGCATCGACCTTGTTCGTCGCCAGATAGTCGAACAGGTCGATGGCGCGCTCGGCGTCCTTTTCGTGCGCGTCGATATAGGC
>CALDHQ010000096.1 GCA_937894055.1 uncultured Polymorphobacter sp. | reverse complement strand
CAATGCTTAGTATCGACCTGATCGCACCGCACGTGTGGGCATCCTACGAGGCGATGATGCCGCTATGCACTTGGGATGCCGAAAATTCGTCCGATGCCGCGCCGCGGCTCCATATTCCGGAAGCCTCCCCGCCGGATTATCTCGTAGGGCGTCAGTTTTTCGGCGATGGCTGGAAATTTGCTATCCAAAAGTTTCCTACCGAAGAAGAAGCTAAAGCGCTTCGTGATCTAGGTGGATTCCCGAGTCCGGTACTGCTGTTCTCGCTTGACGAACTGCTGAGGAACACTTGGACCCGTGCGATTTTGATCGCGAACGGCCTCGAGCTCGGAAGCGGCGCCGAATGATGGCCGCCAAGCCTCGCTATGCGACCAAGGCGGCAATTGCACGGCTCGTCCAATCGGTTCGCGACGCCGGTATCGACGTCGACAGCCGGACAATTGAGGCATCTCCCGACGGCACCGTGCGCTTCGAACCGGCGAAGCTGAGTGCGGCGACAGCATCCAACTTTGACAGTTGGGAAGCCAAGTTGTGAACATCGCGGGGATCGCATGGACGCGCAAGCGCACCGCCACCGGCGCTTGGCGCTGGTACGCCTACGCGTGGCGCGGCGGTCCCTGCATTCAAAAGACTATTTCAGTTAAACTGCCCCGGCTGACGCCGGAAGCGGTTTTGGCCTTTCATCGCGCCATTTCGGAACGTGGCACAATGCCCGCCGATACCATCTCAGGACTCGCTGCGGCATGGCGCGCGTCTCCCGAATGGAAGGGTTTTGCAGCTGAAACCCGCCGCATGTGGGGCCGCACCTTGGACGCTATCACAAACAAGTGGGGGCCTGTCCCGGTCTCCATTTTTGACGACCGTCGTATCAAGCACAAAATCATTGCCTGGCGCGACAGCATGGCCGAAACGCCGCGCAAGGCTGACTATCACGTCGACGTGCTTCGGTCGCTGCTGAGCTATGGTCGGTTGCTTGGCCGGCTGTCGCTCAACATGGCCGATGGCATCCCGCATCTCTATAAGGGCGGCAACCGCGCGGCGATCGTATGGGAGCCCGATGATGTTGCAGCATTTTTGGCGGTTGCAGAGCAACCCGTTGCCGATGCTTTTAACCTAGCGCGCCTCACCGGCTTGCGCCGCGCCGATCTGGTCGCGCTACCTTGGGACGCTATCAAGACTCACGCGATTGTATGGCGCACCCAAAAGTCCGGCCGCGTGCGCGTGGTGTCGTTTCCGCTCATCGCGCCCGCCACAAAGCTGCTGGCCGAGTTGCGCACGCGCAACCGCAATGCCGGTGTCTCGACAGTCTTGGTGAATAGTCGCGGTCGCGCCTGGACGCCCGATGGATTGAATAGCTCATTCAACGATGCACGATCAAAAACAGAGTGCCGCAAACGCATTCACGACCTGAGGGGGACCGCCGTCACAGAATGGTGCCTGGCAGGAATGAGCGACGCGGAGATTGCCGGCGCGTTCGGTTGGTCCCCGGCTCGTGTCGCCGAAATCCGCCGCCTGTATGTCGACCAAGCCCGCGTCGTGGTGTCGATCGGCGAACGGTTGCACCGCGAGGAAAATCGGGTAAAAGGAACGCGCTGAGTGCAGTCCCCGCAAACTTTCTGCAAACCGGCAAACGCGAGCAAGGCTAAGTCCTTGAAATGCGGGTGTAGCTCAATGGCAGAGCAGAAGCTTCCCAAGCTTACGACGAGGGTTCGATTCCCTTCACCCGCTCCAGCGCAATGCGCCAGAGCATTGCTGGTAGCCAGCACCGGATTTCTACGGGGCAGGTAGGATTCCCGGCGAATCTTATGTCCTATTGGCGACGCCGGCGCTAAACTTGAATCATGCGAATGCGTTCTCTGGCCAGCCGCGCGGCACTTGGACTGTCGCTGGTCATCGGTCTGCTGTTTTTGATCGCGACCGTGGCGATCTTTTTGCAGGTCCGCGCCTATTCGGTTGCCAACTCGTTGGCCGATCTGACCGCGCATGCGAACAGCGTGGTCAACGACCTCGAATCGCGCTTCGGGCGCATCGCCTTTGTCGAAAAGCGCGCGCGCCAGTTGATGATCGAGAGCCTGGATAGCCCGCGTCCGACCGATCTGGCGGCGTTCGATGCCGCCTTCCCGTTGCAAAGTGATGGCACGCGGCGCAGCCGGCCCGGGCTGTTCGACGGCGAGACGCTGGCCGACGGCATGACGGTGCGCGGTATCGGCGCAATCATCACCGCGGCGGATGCCGTCACGCCCGAACAGCAACGCGCCCTGATGGCGGCCTATGGCGTCATCCGGCTGCTTGGCGAAGGCGCACTGCCCGAGATCAAGAGCCTGTATTTCTACACGCCGCAGAATAATCTGATCATGTTTGCGCCGGGCCGCCCCGACCGGTTGAAATTCTATCGCCAGGAAGCGCCCGCGAGCTTCAATTTCCAGGCCGAGGAATTCCAGCGCAACATGCTGCCCGAAAATAATCGGGGCCGGATCATGCGCTGCACCAGTCTGCAGCGTATCCTGTATGACCCGTTCCACAAGACGTGGACGACGGGGTGCATGACCCCGGTCGATTACCGCGGCCAGCATATCGGCAGCTGGGGCGTCAGCCTGTTGCTCGATGACCTGATTGCCTCGACATCGTTCGCCGAGCAGCCCGGTGCCAAGGTCATCATCATGTCGAAGGAAGGCCGGCTGATTTTCCACCCCGATTTCACGCACCAGTCCGACCTCAAGACCGGCAACTATCTCGATCTGACCAAGACCACCGATCCGTCACTCAAGGCGCTGTGGGCATTTGTCAGCACGCATCGCGCCGAGCCGCAATTTGCCGGATTTGTCGCGCCGATGCGGGGCTATGCGGCGCTCCAGCGCATCCCGACGCCGGGCTGGTATGTCGTGACCTTCTACCCGCAGGCGGTGGTCGCTGACCTGTCAATGCGGACGGCGCGGTCGGTCTTGCTCGTCGGGCTGTTGTGCATGCTGGTGCAGGGGGTGCTGGTGTTTCTGTTCCTGCGCCGCCAGCTCGGCGTGCCGGTTGCAGCCCTGACGCGCCGCGCTGCACATATCACCGAACTCTCATCGCAAATGATGCCCGGCGATGCGCCGGCAAAGCCGATCGATCCGTCGTTGGGCGAAATCGACCGGCTGCACGCCAGCTTCGATGTGATGGAAGCGACGATCGATGCCGAGCGCCAGCGGCTCAGCCGTTCGTTCGAACTGCTGGCGCAGAATGTCGGGAAGTACGCGATTTTCATGGTCGATGCCGAAGGCAGCATCACCAACTGGAACCTCGGCGCGCAGCAGATCACGCAATACACCAGCGCCGATATCATTGGCCGCAACGTCGCCATCTTCCTGCGCAAGGAGGACCGCGCCGAGAAGCTGTCAAAGCGCATCCTGTCTCGGGCCGCCAGCAGCGGCCGCTATTTCGGCGAGGGCACCGTTCTCAAGCGCGATGGCAGCAGTTTCTGGGCGTCGCTGGTGGTCGAACCGATCCGCGACGCCTCCGGTGCGATTGCGGGCTATGCCGCGGTCATGCACGATGCGACCGAGGACCGCCAGAACGAGCTGCGCCTGCAGGAAAGCCTGCGGCTACTGATGCTCGCCGAAGACACCGCGCAAATCGGCCATTGGCGGCTGGAATATGGCAGCAACGACCTGACCTGGTCCGACGGCATGTACCGCATCTATGGGCTCGACCGTGCCGTGCCAGTCAGCTTCGACAGCGCCATGGCGATGTACACGCCGGAATCGGCGACGGCTTTGTTGAGCATATTGTCAATTCGCGCCAATCGTTCGCTGGAGATGCCTACACTTTCAGGAGCAGCTTCACTGAGTTTAGGGGAGTTTTTTATCGAATGAGTTTGC
>CALDHQ010000095.1 GCA_937894055.1 uncultured Polymorphobacter sp. | reverse complement strand
ACCGCTGGGCCTGTGCCGACGAGCTCGGCTATTGCCTGCGCTCGATCGCCAACAACGCCCCCTGGATCAACCGCATCTGGATTGTCACCGACGCGCAATCGCCCGACCTGTCTGGTGTTCCGGTGGCGTTGCGCAGCAAGATTTCGATTGTCGATCACCGCGTGCTGTTCGCCGGCTATGAAGCGCTGTTACCGACGTTCAATTCACTGGCGATCGAAAGCCTGATCTGGCGCATTCCGGGGCTCGCCGAACAGTTCATCTATTTCAACGATGATGTTTTCCTGACCGCACCGCTGGTGCCGGGCGACGTGTTTGCCGGCGGCAAGCCGGTGCTGCGCGGCAAATGGGTCGATCTTGGCGCTTTGGACGCCGACGTCGCGGCGCGCGCCGACCCGGCGTTGCTCAATGCCTTTACGCAGATCAACGCGGCCGCACTCGCCGGCTTTGGCAGCGGCCGCCTGTTCGCCAGCGCGCACGTCATCCATCCGCTGCGGCGTTCGGTCTTCGCGCGGCTGTTCGACAGCCAGCGCGCGGCGTTCGTCGCCAACATGGCGCACCGCTTCCGCGATGTCGGGCAGTTCCTGCCGCAGGGCCTGCACAACCATGCCGCGATTGCCGAGAGTGCCTGCGTGCTCGAAAGCGCCGACGATCATCTGCATCTGCGCAGTGGGGCGGTGACCGACTATCCGCTTGCCGACGTCCGCGCCTATCTGCGCCGGGCGCTACAGCCCGGCATCAAGTTCCTGTGCGTCAACGACTTGCCGCAAGTCGAAGCCGTCATCCCCGATACGCGCGCCTGGATCGAAGCCGCGATCGGCGGACGGCGCATCGCAGCGTGACACACACCGCCACCGCGCTACAACGCCGGTGACGATGCAGGTTTCGAGGACGACATGAAGGCACGTGCAGCCCGGCAGTGGCAATTGTTCCAGCCGATTCTGGCCGGCGCCAACGCGCGCGACCGCGCCATCGCCTGTCTGGGCGCGCTGATTGGCATTGCCGCGACCTCGGCCTTGTGCAGCGCGCTGCACCTGGGCGATGTCGCGTTGCCGCTGCTGATTGCGCCGATGGGTGCTTCCACAGTGCTGCTGTTCGCGCTGCCCGCGAGTCCGTTCGCGCAGCCATGGGCGATCATCGGCGGCCATGTGGTTTCAGCGCTTGTCGGCATCACCGTCGCCAAGTTCCTCGCGCCATCGGCATTGGCCGACGGGCTGGCGGGATTTGAAGATGGTGCCGCTGGCGGCGCCATCCAGCGGCTGCTCCGCGAACGCGTCCTCCTCGTCGTCGGCTGGCGGGGACGGCGGCGGGGCGGGGGAGGCTGCGCCCGCACCCGCGTCCTCGTCGTCGTCGTCGTCGTCGTCGTCGTCGTCGTC
>CALDHQ010000094.1 GCA_937894055.1 uncultured Polymorphobacter sp. | reverse complement strand
TGATGTCCGGCGCGCGCAGCTCGATCAGGCGCTTCAGGCGGTTGTTGCGGTTGATCACGCGGCGATAGAGATCGTTGAGATCCGACGTCGCGAAGCGGCCACCGTCGAGCGGCACCAGCGGGCGCAGTTCGGGCGGGATGACCGGCACGACCTGGAGCACCATCCATTCGGGGCGGTTGCCCGAATTGATGAAGCTCTCGACGACCTTCATCCGCTTGATGATCTTCTTGGGCTTCAGTTCGCTCTTGGTGGTGCGCAGATCCTCCTTGAGGATCTCCATTTCACCCTCGAGGTCCATTTCCTCGAGCAGCTTGCGGATCGCCTCGGCGCCGATGCCGGCCTGGAACGCGTCTTCACCATATTCGTCCTGCGCCTTGAGCAGTTCGTCTTCGGTCAGCAGGTCGAACTTCTTCATCGGCGTCAGGCCGGGTTCGAGCACGACATACTGTTCGAAATAGAGCACGCGCTCGAGGTTCTTGAGCTGCATGTCGAGCAGCATGCCGATGCGCGACGGCAGCGACTTCAGGAACCAGATGTGCGCGACCGGCGCCGCCAGTTCGATATGGCCCATGCGTTCGCGGCGGACCTTCGAAACGGTGACTTCAACGCCGCACTTTTCGCAGACGATGCCCTTGTACTTCATGCGCTTGTACTTGCCGCACAGGCATTCGTAGTCCTTGATCGGACCGAAGATGCGCGCGCAGAACAGGCCGTCGCGTTCGGGCTTGAACGTCCGGTAGTTGATGGTTTCGGGCTTCTTGATTTCGCCGAACGACCACGAACGGATACGTTCTGGCGATGCCAGCGAGATCTGGATCTGGTCGAACGTTTCCGGCTTCGCCGCCGGGTTGAAGAAGTTCATCAGTTCCTGGTTCATAACCGGTTCCTTCTAATTCTGTTCCCGCCTACTGCGCGGGCCGAGGGGAGGTTGCGCGCGGTGTCGCGCGCCGTCGGTGCGCGCGGCGACCGAAGCCGCCGCGCCGCCAACCCGCCCCTACTTGACGACCTCGTGGTTCTGCAGTTCGACGTTGAGGCCGAGCGAACGCATTTCCTTGACCAGCACGTTGAAGCTTTCGGGAATGCCGGCTTCGAAGGTGTCGTCACCCTTGACGATCGCTTCGTAAACCTTGGTGCGGCCGATGACGTCATCGGACTTGACCGTCAGCATTTCCTGCAGCGTGTACGCGGCGCCGTAAGCCTGCAGCGCCCACACTTCCATTTCGCCGAAGCGCTGGCCACCGAACTGCGCCTTGCCGCCCAGCGGCTGCTGGGTGACGAGCGAGTACGGCCCGATCGAACGTGCGTGGATCTTGTCGTCGACCAGATGGTGCAGCTTGAGCATGTAGATGTAGCCCACGGTCACCTTGCGGTCGAACATGTCACCGGTGCGACCGTCGAACAGTTCGACCTGACCCGAGCCATCAAGGCCGGCCAGTTCGAGCATCGCCGTCACATCGGCTTCACGCGCACCGTCGAACACCGGAGTCGCCATCGGCACGCCAGCAGCGAGGTTGTGCGCGAGCTCACCCAGCTGGTCGGGCGACAGGTCGGCGATATCGCTGTCATACTGCCAGCCATAGATCGACTTGAGCTTGGCGCGCAGTTCGGTGGTGTCCGCCGAAGCCAGTTCCTTGCCACGGGCATGGATGTCTTCGAGCATCTGGCCGATCTGCTTGCCGAGACCGCGTGCGGCCCAGCCAAGGTGCGTTTCGAAGATCTGACCGACGTTCATGCGCGACGGCACGCCCAGCGGGTTGAGCACGATGTCGACCGGCGTGCCGTCTTCGAGGAACGGCATGTCTTCCTGCGGCAGGATGCGCGAGATGACGCCCTTGTTGCCGTGACGGCCGGCCATCTTGTCGCCCGGCTGCAGCTTGCGCTTCACCGCGACGAAGACCTTGACCATCTTGAGCACGCCCGGCGGCATTTCGTCGCCACGCTGGAGCTTGTCCTTCTTGTCATCGAGACGCGCGTCGATGTTCTTCGTCGCGTCTTCCCACTGTGCCTTCAGCGCTTCGAGATCGGCCTGGATGGCATCTTCGGCAACGCCGAACTTCCACCATTCGCGGCGCGGCACGGTAGCGAGCATGTCGTCATCGATTTCGGCACCCTTCTTGAGGCCCTTGGGGGCCGCAACAACGGTCTGGCCGACGAGGCTCTGACGCAGGCGGGCGTAGGTCGAACGATCGAGGATGGCGCGTTCGTCGGCGGCATCCTTTTCGAGGCGTTCGATTTCCTCGCGCTCGATCTGCAGTGCGCGTTCGTCCTTGTCGATGCCGTGGCGGTTGAACACGCGGACTTCGACGACGGTGCCGGCAACGCCCGGCGGAAGACGCAGCGAGGTGTCGCGAACGTCCGAGGCCTTTTCGCCGAAGATGGCGCGCAGCAGCTTTTCTTCAGGCGTCATCGGGCTTTCACCCTTGGGCGTGATCTTGCCGCACAGGATGTCACCGGGTTCGACTTCGGCGCCGATGTAGACGATGCCGGCTTCGTCGAGGTTGCGCAGGGCTTCCTCGCCGACGTTCGGGATGTCGCGGGTGATGTCTTCCGGCCCGAGCTTGGTGTCGCGCGCCATGACTTCGAATTCTTCGATGTGGATCGAGGTGAAGACGTCTTCCTTGACGATCTTCTCGTTGATCAGGATCGAATCCTCGTAGTTGTAGCCGTTCCACGGCATGAACGCGACGAGCGCGTTGCGGCCGAGCGCCAGTTCACCCAGTTCGGTCGACGGACCGTCGGCGATGATGTCGCCGCGGCTGACGATGTCGCCGACCTTCACCAGCGGACGCTGGTTGATGCAGGTGTTCTGGTTCGAACGCTGGAACTTCATCAGCGTGTAGATGTCGACCGCCGACTTGCCGGCCTGGACATCTTCGGTGGCGCGGATGACGATACGCGTCGCGTCGACCTGGTCGACGATGCCGGTGCGGCGGGCCGCAATCGCGGCGCCGCTGTCGCGGGCCACGGTGCCTTCCATGCCGGTGCCGACAAACGGCGCTTCGGCGCGCACCAGCGGCACGGCCTGACGCTGCATGTTCGAGCCCATGAGTGCGCGGTTGGCGTCATCGTTTTCGAGGAACGGAATCAGCGACGCAGCGACCGACACCAGCTGCTTGGGACTGACGTCCATCAGCGTGATCTGGTTCTTCGGCGCCATCAGGAATTCGCCAGCTTCACGTGCCGAGATCAGGTCCTCGACGAAGCCGCCGTCCTTGTTGGTTTCGGCGTTCGCCTGCGCGATCGTGTGCTTCACTTCTTCCATCGCCGACAGATAGACGACGTCGTCGGTGAGCTTGTGATCGATGACCTTGCGGTACGGCGTTTCGATGAAGCCGTACTTGTTGACGCGGCTGAACGTCGCGAGGCTGTTGATCAGACCGATGTTCGGGCCTTCCGGCGTTTCAATCGGGCAGATGCGGCCGTAGTGCGTCGGGTGCACGTCGCGCACTTCGAAGCCGGCGCGCTCGCGGGTCAGACCGCCCGGGCCCAGGGCCGAGACACGACGCTTGTGCGTGAGATCGGAAGAGCGTCGTGTAGGG
>CALDHQ010000093.1 GCA_937894055.1 uncultured Polymorphobacter sp. | reverse complement strand
TGCGTTCGGGGTGCGCGAGCGTATAGGCAATCGGCGTCCGCATGTCGGGCGTGCCGAGCTGCGCCAGCACCGAGCCGTCGATATATTCGACGAAGCTGTGCACCACCGATTGCGGATGAACGATGACGCCGAGCTGGTCGGCATGCACCGGGAACAGGTGATGCGCCTCGATCAGCTCGAGGCCCTTGTTCATCAGCGTCGCCGAATCGACCGAAATCTTGGCGCCCATCGACCATACCGGATGGTTGCACGCCTGCCCCGGTGTTGCGGCGCGCATCGCCTCGACCGAGGCCTTGCGGAACGGCCCGCCACTCGCGGTGAGGATGACGCGCGCGACGCGTTCGGGATGGTCGTGATCGAAAATCTGGTAGATGGCATTGTGTTCGGAGTCGACTGGCAGCAAGCGGGCGCCCGACTGGCGTGCAGCGGCAGTGACGATATCACCGGCGCAAACGAGGCTTTCCTTGTTGGCGAGCGCAATCACCGCACCGCGCCGGACGGCAGCGAGCGTCGGCGCGAGGCCGGCCGCACCGACAATCGCCGACATCACGATGTCGGCAGGCCGTTCGGCGGCTTCAACCAGCGCCGCCTTGCCGCTGGCAACGGCGATACCGCTGCCGGCAAGTGCCGCCTTGAGGTCCTGATAAGCGCCGTCGTCACCGACCACTGCAAGTTCGGCATTGCAGGCGCGCGCAATGGCGGCGAGGCCTCCAGCATCCGAATTGGCGGTCACGGCGTGGACGTGCCAGTCGTCGGGTGCGCGGCCGATCAGGTCGAGCGTCGATTGGCCGACCGATCCGGTCGCGCCCAATATCGTGATGCCGCGGCTCATGCAGCGAGCCCCAGCGCTGCGGTGCCGATTGCCGCGACCACCGCCACCGGCACCAGCCCGTCGAGACGGTCCATGATGCCGCCGTGGCCGGGGAGCAGATTGCCCGAATCCTTGACGCCGACGCGGCGCTTGAGCCAGCTTTCGTAAAAGTCACCGGCCTGCGCGACGGCAGCGAGCACCGGCGCCAGCACGACCAGCCACAGCACCGGCACCGGCGGCAAATCAATGCGGCCATCAAGCAACCCATAGACAAGCCAGATCGTCAGCGCCGAACCGGCCATACCGCCGAGCAGTCCTGCCCAGGTCTTGTTGGGGCTGATCGCCGGCGCCAGCTTCGGGCCGCCAATCGCGCGCCCCGAAAAATAGGCAAAGATATCGGTCGCCCAGACAGTCACCAATGTCAGCAAGGTCAAAGCCAACCCATATTGCGTGCCGCGCAGCCAGATCAGCGCGATCGCCGGCATACCGGCATAGAGCAGCCCTATCGCAACCCAGCTTGCCCGCGCCTGAACGTATGGCCGTGCGCCAAGGCCCAAAATCCCTGCGCCGGTAGCGAGCGCGGCAATCGCCATCAGCGGCTGGCCGATGATCGTCAGCATGACACTACCCGCCAGCACGACCAGCCCGGCGAGCCGCAGCCCGCGCGGCAGGCGGAACATCTGCGACCATTCGGCAAACATCAGCAGCACCGCGACCGCGACCAACGCGCCGAAACCGAAGCCGCCCGCCCATAGCGCTGCCAGCGCGACGACGATCAGCAGCACGCCGACAACGACGCGCGCGCCAAGTTGCGACGTCGCGGCCACTGCCTCAGATGCCGCCATAGCGGCGTTCGCGCGTCGCGAACTCGGCGAGTGCTGCCGCCAGCGACGCGGTATCGAAATCCGGCCAGAGCTGGTCGGTGAATACCAGTTCGGCGTACGCCGCCTGCCACAACAGGAAGTTCGACAGCCGCTGTTCACCGCTGGTGCGGATGACGAGGTCGGGCGGCGGCAAATCTGCGGTATCGAGGCGCTTGTCGATCAGCGCCGCATCGATTGTCGTCGCATCGAGCCGCCCGGCGGCGACATCGGCAGCAATCGACTGCATCGCGCGGACGATTTCATCCTGCGCGCCGTAATTGAGCGCGATGACCAAGGTCAGCCCGGTGTTGAGCCGCGTGCGTTCGGCCGAGCTCTCGAGCAGTTCGACCAGATCGGGATTGAGCCGGCGATACTCCCCGAT
>CALDHQ010000092.1 GCA_937894055.1 uncultured Polymorphobacter sp. | reverse complement strand
CTTGTGCATGTCCTCGCCGCCACGGTCGGTATCAGCGCGTTAATCGCAGCATCCTCTACAGCCTTCATCATCCTCAAATGGATCGGAGCCGCTTACCTTGTTTACATAGGTATCCAGATGACACGAGCTCCAGCGCCCGGCGCAACGCGTACTTGGTGGTGGTCCGGGTGATCTTCTGGTCGAAGGGCAGCCGGGAGGCCACCGCGAACACCTCGGGGTCCAGGAAGGGCACCCGTAACTCCAGGGAGTTGGCCATCGTCATCTTGTCGGCCTTGACCAGGATGTCGCCGCGCAGCCAGGTGAACAGGTCGATGTGCTGCATGCGGGCCACCGGATCCCAGCCGGCGGATTCCGCGTACACCGGCGCGGTGACGTCGGCGTTCAATGGGCAGGTCTATCCCGCCAACCCGTTCGGCGGCGATGTCATCAGCGGATCGTATGACGGGTCGGCGGTGCTGGTCAGCGCGCAGCTGGCGATGGAAACCGACGAGGGCAACTGGCTGGTGGCGATCGCCTGTGACAACTGCTTCGACACCGGCGCTACCACCGCCAGCACGGGCAATTGGAGCTATTTGCAGGCCCCGATGACCTGGACGATCCGCGCAAAACGCAGCTTCTGAGCGACAACCGCGATATTTGTTGCGGCTTTGGCCGATATCCAGCGGTTTTGGTGCTTTCTCCTCTGGACAAGAGCCGCGCGCGCGGTTGATATCGTCGCAGGTGGGCGTGATTGTTGCGTCACTTAAACAAACGGGATGGGAGGAATTTTCATGGCAGACGAAAAGAAGCCGAACGCACTGCAGAAGCCGCTGACGCCGTCGCCGGCGCTCGCAGCCGTCGTTGGCGCCGCCATGCTGTCGCGTGGCCAGGTCGTCAGCAAGGTGTGGGAATATATCCGCGCCAACAACCTGCAGAACCCCGCTGACAAGCGTGTCATTCTCGCCGACGCCAAGCTAAAGGCCATTTTCGGCAAGGACAGCTGCACGATGTTCGAAATGAACAAGTTCCTCGCTCAGCATCTGAAATAGTCCGGCCCGGACTTCGGACCGGATACCGTATCGAAATCCCCGTTCGCAGCCGCGAGCGGGGATTTTTTTATGGGGCGCCATGACGACAAATGTCCGCAGGGCCTCCGGCGGGCAGGGGCTTGCCCCTGCACCCGACAATTGGGACGGCACATCGAAGCCAAACGTCGCGTTTGGTGCGCGCATGCAAACTATAGGGTGCAGGGGGCAAGCCCCTGCCCGCCGGAGGCCCTTGAATTACCCATGAGCCAACGTCGATGATCATTGGCCACGAATGGCGCGACCTGCTCGCCGGGCGCTGGCAGGCGTTTGCGCTGATCATGCTCGGCATGTGGCTGATGGCGGCGGACTCGCTGGTCACCGCGACGATCATGCCGAGCGTCGGCGCGGGGCTTGGCGGCTATGCCTGGTTCGGCTGGGCGACGTCGGGGTATCTGATCGGGCTGGTGGTCGCGGGCGCGTGTGCCGGCTGGCTCAGCGACCGCTTCGGATTGCGCGGCGTCATGGCGGCATCGGGCGTCATTCTGGCCGCGGGCTGCTGGCTGAGCGCTGCCGCACCGTCGATGCTGGCGTTTGTCGTCGGCCGCACCGTGCAGGGCATCGCCGCCGGCTGGGTCAGCGGATTCTGCTATGTGATGATCAGCATGGTGTTCCCCGAACGCCACCTGCCGCGGGTGTTTGCGGCCGCGACCAGCGTCTGGGGCATCGCCACCTTGCTCGGGCCGCTGGTCGGCGGGGCATTTGCCGACGCGGGCAACTGGCGCGGGGTGTTTCATATGTTCGCCGGGCAGGCGCTGCTATTTGCGGTCGCCGCGCTTTGGCTGGTGCCGCGTGCCGCGCCGCCCGATGCGCCAGCGCGGGTGCCGGTGCGGCCGTTGCTGCTGTTGACGCTGGCGGTGGTGCTGATGTCGAGTGCGGGGGTGACCGCGAATGTCACGCTGGCGCTGGTGCTGGTGCCAGCCGGGCTGGCGCTGCTGTGGGCGGCCATCCTTGTCGACCGCCGCGAACCTGCCGGGCTGTTGCCCAAGGCTGGCAGCCGTCTGAACACGGCGCTGGGGTCGGCCTATGCGGCGTTCTTTTGCGCCACCGCCGCTGCGGTCGGCTTCAGTGTCTATGGGCCGGCGATCCTGCAGTTCACCAACGGGCTGAGCGCGCTCGAAGCCGGCTATGTCATCGCGGTCGAGGCGTTGGCGTGGACCGGTGTCGCGTTGCTGGTCGCGGGCGCGCGCGAGGTCTGGATCCACCGTTTCATCGTCGCCGGCATTGCGCTGATCGCAATCGCCACCGCGCTGCTGGTCGGCGTCATGGCATCGGGAAATCTGGCGCTGGTGCTGATCGCGGGCGCGCTGCTCGGCGGTGGCTTCGGGATGAGCTTTGCGTTCATCAGCCGCGATATCATGGTCAGCCTGTCGGACGACGACCGCGCCATTGGCTCGGGGGCGATCAACGCGGTGCGCAATGCCGGTGGTGCGGCGGGTGCGGCCATCGCCAGCGTCGCCGCCAATCTGACGGGCTTCGCGCACGGCCTGACGCCGGCGAATGTTGCCAGCGCGTCGTTCTGGATTTTCGCGACCGCGCTACCACTGGCGCTGGCGGCAGTGGTGTTCGCGGTGCGGCTGGTGCGCTTGATGGCAGCCAGCACCCCGGCCGCGCCTGACGGCAGCAGCCGGGGGATTTGAACAGGCGTTAGAGCGCGGCGCGCAGGCGGTCCATTGTCGCCTTGTGCAGCCAGATGTTCATCGACGCCGAATCGTTCATGTCGCCCTTGTAGCCAAGTTCGACCGCGAGTTCCTTGCGGTTGGCGAGGCTCGAATCGATGCCGACGAGCTTCATCAGGTCGACGATCGAGCTTTCATAGTTGAGCTTCTGCCCGGCCTTCGACGCCATGTCGGCGAGCACGACTTCGAGCGACACCTTGGGCGCAGCCGGGGCGGCCGGCGCAGCGGGCGCGGCAGCGACGGGTGCCGCTGCGGGCTTGGGGGCAGCTGCGGCCGGCGAAACGCCGAAAATCTTTTCCTTGATCGCGGTGAAGATGCTCATGAGGTTTGGCTCCTTAGTCAAAAATCAAAGCTAGCGGAGCGCCGCCAGCGAGTCTAGCGCGGCCAATCGTAGCGGCCGCTGTTCAAAAAACTGCAATATCAGGCTTTTACCGACGTGCGCCCCGGTGACCGCAGCCAGGCCAGTCCGCCCATCGCCGCGACAGCGGCCAGCAGCACGCCCAGCAGCGCCAGTAGCAGTTGCGCCGGCAAGCCCCCGATATAGTTCAGCGTGTGGACGCCCATCATCGATGATAGGATGCGCGCGCCGGCACCGTGCTGTGCCGGATCGGCAATGCCAACAACCTTGCCGCCTGCGACAAACACCCGCGTCGCGCCTTCGGGGTTGATGTCACCGGGCTGCTGGACGGTGACGACGAAGGGGCGGTCGGCGCTGCGCGGCGTCGCGACAGCGCGCACCGCGCCGCCCGGCGTGGCGTCGCGGGCCAGTGCGATGATCGCGCTCCAGTTGGCCGGCCCGGCGTCGGTCACAGTCGGTGCCTTGGGCATGACAAACCCTGGCAGCTTGGCGAGCGTGCCTTCGAAGACCATCGCCGCACCGCTGCTGAACTGCAGGAACAGCGGGATGGCAAGCACCAGCGCGAGGTTGCGGTGGCTCTTGAGCAGCGCCAGCCGCTTGCCCGATGCCGGCCACAGCCGCCACGAAAACGCCCGGCGCGCCGGCCAATAGATGAACAGCCCTGAGATGATCATGCCGATACCGGCGATGGCGACGATGCCGGTGATGATTTCACCGGTTTCGCCGATCAGCAGCTTGTGATGCAGTTGCAGCGCCCATTCGCCGATGCCGCGCGTGCCGCGCCCGCGGTCGACGACCTGGCCCTGCGCATCGATCCACGCGCGCTCGCCGGCCTTCAGGAACACGGCGTGCAGCGGCAAGTCATATGGCGCGAGTTTGGCCGAAACCATCACATCGGGATTGGCCGCGACAAAGGCTTCGAGCGCCGGGCCATAGCTTGCCGGATCGGATGCCGGTCCGCGCGCGGCAGGCAGCGCGATGCGCACGAAATCGCCACGGAACGCCGCGACTGCGCCCGACAGCGCGATGACGACAAGCAAGGCCGCGAGCACGATGCCGCACCAGCGGTGGATTTTGCGCAGCAGCTGCATGGTCATTCGGTCTCCGTCCTGGTGGCGCCATAGTTGCGCTTGGTGCCGCCGAGCAAGATGATGTCGGCAATCAGCGTGCGGTCGAGCAAGGGTGCCAGCGCTGCATAGGCCGCGACGCTGGCCAGCGCCAGCATCGTCGATAGCGGCACCAACAGGTTGAGCGCGATGATCGCGCCCGCCAGCGCCAGTGGCAGCAGCACCAGCCGGAACGGCGGCGGCGCGCAGCCCCACAGCCGGGCGAAGCGGTGCGACGCAATCCAGACCATCACGAAGCCGGCGAGCGAGGCGATGGCATAGCCCATGGCGCCGAGCCAATGGCCAAGCGCCAGCGCCAGCAGCACCGTTGTCACCAGTCCGATGCATTGCGACCACAGTACGCGCGTCTGTGCGCCAGCCGCCGCCAGACCCCAGCGCGCGTGCCCCGACCAGATGGTGACCGGCACCATCCACGCCATCACCGCGAGCAGCGGCGCGGCATCGAGCAGCTTCGGGCCGAGCGCGATGCGGACGATCGGCGTCGCGAACACCGTCAGCACCAGCGCGAGGAAGGTCGCGCCCCAACCGGTGACGCGCAGCGATCGTGCCAGTAGGACGCCAAGCGAGCCGTCGCCCCGCGCATAGTTGCGCGTGACCGACGGGTAGAGGTTAAAGTGATACAAGTTGCTGAACGTCACCAGCGACGTGACGATGCGCGATGCGGCGGCAAACCATGCGGTGGCGACGCCGCCGATCAGCGCACCAATCAGAAACAGCGGCGCATATTGATTGAGCGCCCAGACCAGGTTGGTCGACCCCACCGCGGCGCCCTCGCGCAGCAATGCGCCGAAGCCGGCGAACGAGCCGCGCAACCGGATGCGTGCGATGCGGTGGTGCTGGACCAACAGGCAATACAGCGTCATCGCGCTGACCGCGGCGATTTCGGCCCAGCCGACCGCCAGCAAGTCGTCCGGCGCGCGCACCAGCGTCCAGATCAACACCGCGAACACCCCCATGCGCAGCATGTCGGCGATAGCGGCGGCGGCCATGCGCTCGGTCGCCTGGAACAGCCATTGCTGCCGCCACGGCGTCGTCAGCAGGCTGAGCGCGAACAGCAGGACCAGTGCCAGCGGCACCGTCGCCTTCATCAGCTGTGTCGCGATGATCAGCATCAGCGGTACGGCAACGAACGCCAGCAGCAACCGCGCGGCGGGAATCTGGAACGCCAGCAGCGGCAGTTCGGCGGGGTCGCGGCCGACGCGGCGCGTGCCGATGACATCGAGCCCGCCGTCGACGAGCATCGCGAAGAACACCGCCAGCCCGACGACATATTCGACAGCGCCATAGTCGACCGGGTCGAGCACGCGCGCCAGCCAGGCGAACGCCGCAAAGCCGAGCAACTTGGCAATGACCTGCCCGCCGGCGAGCACGATATAGTCGCGGAAGAACTTGGTGCCGCTACCGGCGAGCTTGCTCCACAGCGTCATGATGCGCCGACCGGTGGCGCGCCGGTACAGCGCGCTCGGGAACCGGAAATGCCGTCGCCCACGGGCAAAACCGCTCTACTTGATGGCGAGATAGCCTTCGAAGCAGATGTATTTGCACACGGTGGTGATGTCTTCGAACCCGGCGCGGCGCATCAGGCCCAAATTGCCTTCGGTCGAAAACGGTTCGAGGATGCCCTTGAGGCTGCGCGTCTTGCCGACGATTTCCTTCTCGTCGAAGCCCTGGCGCAGCTTGAATTCATTGTAGAGCCCCACCGCAATGTCCTGGAAGCGCGCATCGGGGGCGCGGACCTTTTCGAACATGATGAACGCACCGCCCCAGTTGAGCGCCTCATAGATGCGGTCGAACAATTGCTGGCGGTCGCGCGGCGGGATGAACTGCATCGTGTAGTAGGAGATGATCAGGTCGGCCTTCTCGAACGCGAAGTTGCGGCCGTCTTCCTCCAGAATCGTGATGCTCGGCACGTCGGCGCAATGCGCGCGCGCCTTGGCGACCATCGGGGCCTCGACATCCATACCGATGAACTTGGCGCCGACGCGATGCGCGTTGTGCAGCGCCAGCTTCTTGAGCAATTCGCCCGTCGAGGTGCCGATTTCATAGACGGTGCTGGTCGGCGACAGGAACCAGTCGCTGAGTTGGCAGGTCAGGTCATGGCCTTCCTCGTAGAGCGGCACCGAATGGCGGATGTGATCGACGAAGGTATCGGCGACACTGCCGCCGAAGCTCCATGCGGCGTTGCCCGCTTCGATGTTTTGCCCGACCTTGCTTGCCATCTTCGAATCCCCTCGACTGCCCGTGCGCCCGCAACATAGCAGCGCAGCGCCGTTTCAAACACCCAGCGCGTTGATACCCAGCGCATCTACCAGCGCGTCTACTCTGGCAACTGTTTCAGAACGACCGCGCCGCACCGCGATTTCACGCACCAGCGCCAGATAGTCATGCATTGCCGTCGCCTCGCTCCAGCGCGTTGCGGTTGCTGCCTGGCCGGCGGCACCGAGCCGGTCGCGCAGCGCCGTATCGGTGGCGAGCGCGGTGACGGCGTCGCGCAGCGTCGCAGCATCGGTGAATAGCAACCCGCCGCCGCTTTCGTCGAGAATTTGCCCATAGGCGCCAAAGTCGCGGGCGATTAGCGGCGTTGCCTCACGAAAGGCTTCGAGCGCCACCATCGGGAAGACTTCGTAACACAGCGAGCAGGCAATCAGCGCGCGGGCGTTGCGATAGAGCGCGGGCAAATTGGCGGGGTCGACCTGGCCGATGAAATGCACGTTCGACTTGCCCGCCGCGAGCGCGCGCAGGTCTTCGCCGTAATTGCCTTCGCCGGCAATCAACAGGTCGGCGGGGAGTTGCTCGTCCCACGCCGGAATGACGTCCTGCAGCCCCTTGATGATTTCCAGCCGCCCGACGAACAGGCAATAGGGCCGCGGGTGCGGTGCCGGTGCGCCGGCGCCCTTCGCTTCAGTTTCATCGGCGGGCAGGAACGACGCCATCGGTCGCATTTCGCGCGTGAAGCCAAAGGCGCGGTGGTTTTCGGCGACCGAGTGGCTCAGCGCGATGAACTCGTCGACATGCGCGGCTTCGCGCTCGAGCAAGCCGGTCGAGCGCCACAGCTGCGGTGGCCGGTGGAACGCCAGCGAGCATTTGAAACAATCGCGCGAATCGCACAGCTCACGGTTATAGCGCCAGAGCACATGGTTGGCGCAGACCAGCCAATGTTCATGCGCGGTATGCAGCTTGACGGCATCGCCGAGCGCCCAGACGCCGGGGCCACCGACCAGCGAGGCGTTGTGCGTGTGGATGACATCGAAGCCGCGGTCGAGCAGTGCGGCAATGGCATCGCGCTGGATGACGGGTTTGCCGACCTGCTGTGTTAGCATCGCTGAGCCCGTTGGCCAGCGGCTCGACAGCCGGTGGACGGTGACGCCGGGCGGTTCGGGCAGCGGTGGCGGTGGCTCTTGGCCGGTCATCGCGCACCACGCATCGGCGTCATAGATGACTTCGACTTCGCAGCCGGCACGCGCGAGTGCGTGCGCGAAACTGCGGACATAGCGTCCGTCGCCGCCGAAATTGCACGGCGGGTAAAAGGTCGTGACGAGTGCGACCCGCAGCGGCGGTACAGGCTGCGGTTTCGCCATGTCAGGCGCTGGCGTCGGCCGTCGCCTCGGCAGCAGCGACGCCGCGGATCAACCAGATCGCACCATCACGCTCGGTGACGCGGTAACTGCGCAGCTTGAAGGCGTCGCACGCCGACTTGCCGTCGGTCAGGCTGAAGGCGATGCCGTGGCCCGGACAGAAAATCTGCGTCACGTCATGATGGCCGTCGACGAGGTCGACCATGCGGTGCGGGCAGCGCCGGTCATAAGCGCGCAGGCCTTCGGGGCTGC